>CAZGVH010000132.1:0-3326 GCA_964528955.1 uncultured Dehalococcoidales bacterium
TTATCGAAGGGTTGAACGAGCGGATTTATTAATTCATCAATTACGGTTAGCAGACCGGCAGGTCCATCTTGTATTTCTTGAGCGTCTCTTTGATCAGGTTTGCGGTAGTATCATCCGGCTCGTACAGCGGCGGGCGCGGGCTGCCTACCCTGAATCCAATCTGGTTCATGGCATACTTGATGGGTATCGGGTTGGCGATCTTGAAAAGCACATCAATCAGCGGTATAAGCTGACGGTGTATCTTTGCCGCCTTTGCCGTATCTCCGGCTAAAAAGCTGTCTATCATCTCGTGTAACTGCTTGCCGATGATATTGGAAGCCACGCTTATGACGCCGTAACCGCCCAGAGCTAATAACGGCAGCGTATCGTTATCGTTGCCGCTCCATACCAGGAAATCATCTTCGGTATTCTCGATAATGCGGCTGATTTCATTCAGGTTGCCGCTGGCTTCCTTAATCCCGATGATATTATCGATTTTGCTGAGCTTGATGACGGTATCGGATGTCAGGCTGGCAACTGTTCTCGAAGGCACGTTATAAAGTATGCAGGGAAGCTTGGTGCTTTCCGCAATTGCCTTGAAATGCCGGTATAAACCATCCTGTGTCGGTTTGTTGTAATAGGGGACTACCAGCAGGCAGGCGTCTACACCGCACTCTTCGGCTTGCTGAGTGGCTTCGATAGCCTCGCGGGTGCTGTTGCTGCCGGTTCCGGCAATAACCGAGCCATTATTCCCGACAACCGCTTTAATCTCGCGAAAGAGGCGCAGCTCCTCCTGTCGCACCAGCGTCGGAGATTCTCCGGTGGTACCGACGACAACCAGTCCGTCGCTTCCGGAGGCAAGCAGGGCAAGCGCCAGTTTTTTCGCCTGTTCATAGTCAACCGCGCCGTCTTCTTTAAACGGCGTCACCATGGCTGTTATCAGTCTTCCCAGTTCTTTCTTCATTATTTAACCTCCGGGTGGAGCCAATCCCTCTTTATCATTTCTTCTGCGATTTGCACCGCATTCAGAGCGGCTCCTTTTCTTATATTATCGGCAACTATCCACATTACCAGGCTGTTGGAATGTGAAACATCGGTGCGGATGCGTCCGACATATACATCATCGGTTCCCGCCGCTGAATATGCCAGCGGATACAGGCTGATACCGGGGTCGTCCGTAAGTTTGACACCCGGCGACTGCGACAGAATACGCTTGGCTTCGTCGGGACTGATTGAATTGGTAAACTCCACATTGACCGCTTCGCTGTGGCCGATAAATACCGGCACGCGGACGCAGGTTGCCGAAACGGCAATATTATCGTCATGCATAATCTTCCTGGTTTCTTCCACCATTTTCCATTCTTCCTTGGTATAGGCGTTATCCAGGAAAACATCTATTTCAGGCAGCACATTAAAGGCTATCTGGTGCGGATAGACATGGGGAACAACCGTCTGGCCGTTCAATATCTGCTTTGATTGATTGGTCAGTTCGTCTATGGCGGCGATTCCGGTACCGGATACCGATTGATAGGTGCTGGCAATGATGCGCTTGATTGGGTTTACCCGATGCAGCGGGTATAAAGCCACCAGCATCTGGATGGTCGAACAGTTCGGGTTGGCGATAATCCCCTTGTGCTTCTTGATATCTTCCACGTTTATTTCGGGGACTACCAGAGGTACTTTGGGATCCATTCTCCATGCCGAGCTGTTATCCACCACAACCGCACCAGATTGTGCGGCAATCGGCGAAAAGTAGCGGCTGATTTCAGCGCCGGCTGAAAACAGGGCGATGTCTATCCCTTTAAAAGAATCGGGCGTGGTTTCCTTAACCTCGATCTCCTGGTGATTGAAATACAGCTTTTTACCGGCCGAGCGGTCCGATGCCAGTAAATCGATAGTTTCCACCGGGAAATTCCGCTGTTCCAGTACTTTGATGAATTCCTGCCCAACCATGCCTGTTGCGCCGACAATCGCTACTCGATAACCTTTCATTATACCTCCTACAATCCTAAAAGAGTGTCAAGTCCGTAGACCAGCCCCTTGCGGTTTATTACTTCCTTAACTGCCAGTAATACCCCCGGCATATAGCATTCCCTGCTGGTGGTATCGTGTATTATACTTAAAGTTTGTCCGGACGTACCGAACCTGACTTCCTGTCTGGCAAGTATTCCCGGCAAACGCACGCTATGAATGGGTACGCCGTTTACCATCTTGCCGCGGCTTTCGGTGTCTTTTTGTTCCGGCATAGTGCCGAACGGTTTCCCGTTTCTGCCTTCGGCGATCGCCATAGCTGTTTTTATGGAAGTTCCGGAAGGAGCATCCAGTTTAAGATGGTGGTGCAGTTCGATAATTTCGGCATAATCGAAATACTTTGCCGCAATCTTGGACAGGTAGGTCATAATTACAGCCCCGAGTGCAAAGTTGGGCGCTAAAACTACACCTGCGCCTTGTTCTTTAGCCAGATTGTCAATCTGGTTCATTTCATCCTGTTTTAATCCGGTGGTTCCGATGACCATGTTTACTTTGTGTTTCAGAGCCAGCATAGCTGCCTGAAAGGATACGGAGGCAACGGTAAAATCCACCATGACATCAGGGCAACAATCGGTGAGAATCTGTTCAAGATTCGATGAGAACGGTACTGTTCCCGAGCCGTCCGGGAGCGCCAGGGATCCAGCGGGAATCCTGGCTTCTATCGCTCCCACAAGCTGTGTATCGTGGTCAAGACAGACCGCCTTGACCACTTCCTGACCCACCCGGCCGGAAGCTCCGTTAACTACTACACGTATCGGTGCCATATCACACCCCCTTAAATTCTAGAAACGGCGTTTATTCTGAGGAGGGTTTGAGTGGCGCGGCGGGTGACTGAAGTTGTCTCTTCTCCGTGGTTGTCTGTCTTCCGTTGTATCCGATGAGTTGGAGAAAGCAGCCCTTCTGGATAGATTCACTCTGCCCTGATTATCGATTTCAGTCACTTTAACGGTTATTTCATCGCCGACTTTGACCACATCCTCGACTTTATCAACGCGGTAATCAGCAAGTTCGCTGATATGAACCATGCCTTCTTTGCCCGGCAGCACTTCTACAAAAGCGCCGAAATTCATGATACGGGTTACTTTTCCTGTGTATATTGCTCCGACCTCGACATCTCTTATCAAGGCATCTATCATATCCATTGCCTTTCTGGCGGATGCTTCATCGGCAGAACCGATGATGGCGATACCTTCATTGTTGATATCGACGGTGGCTTTGCTTTCTTCTACGATGGAACGAATCGTTTTTCCTCCCGGTCCGATGACCGTTCCGATCTTATCGGAGGGTATGGCAACCTTGTACATACGCGGTGCATA
>CAZGVH010000133.1:0-3299 GCA_964528955.1 uncultured Dehalococcoidales bacterium
ACCCAGTATTCCAGCTTGATTACCTCGTTGGTTTGAGTGTTCAGATCCGGGTACTTGATAACAATATTACTTTCCCCATAGCCTACCTCGCGGTTATATGGATTTACATAATTCCCGGAAGGGTAGTCATAAAGAAAAGCTTCGGAAGGAATGATATTATCAAAACTCATAACAAGCGATGTTATCTTATGATTGTCCTTGGGGTGGATGTTAACGGTAATGTGAGCTAAATCGGAGCTTATCCTCTCAATATCGAAATCGACTATTATAGATTTATCATCGCTATGTATGTGGAAATAATATTCGTATCTATCCTGATTCAGATATACAGTGGAATCCGCCTTCATCTGCTGCGTAAAATAGAAAACACTGTCAGAAAGAGCTGTAAACAGCAGGACCATCAACAAATATGCGGCTATTATTATAGATATCAATTTCCACTTTTTAGTCATAAATACCCCTCGATTTCACGGCTATAATAATTGCCACTATTATAGCATTGTTTAATAATCCTGTAATAATAAACGGAATATAAGGTAATAAGTTATTCAAATATAGAAAATAAGCGAAAATATTGTGATTCTATCATTATATTTTTACAAATTCGTTATAAACAATTTTTAAACTATTAATATACAGCTAATAAAGTTAATAAAGAATATTATAAATCACCCGGATTGGCTAAAATATTCACAAACGCATTGGTTGTATTAGTAAAACAGAGATAAAATCACTAAATCAGTCGATGACACTACACAAACGGCTGCAAACGGCTGCAAACATAATTAAACCAATTTTCCAGGTTTGCTTATAGTAACCCTGTCTGATAGAATAGAGTTAGTAGCAATTTTACCTTATTATTTTTTATTTATACTCTCTTTAGCTCCTATTTTTGCTTATTTTCTCATTGATTAAGTTTAGCAGACGGCTTATTTTAAAAAAGAATAAATCTCTTTTAAAACGATTCGGGCCTTATCAAAATGTATGCCTGATATTCCGCCAATACCTGATAAACATTCTAGCTTTTTGTAATTGCATGAATAACAGGCAAGTCTTATCCAATACTGGATATATATGTGACACTATTTAAATTTATACGGCAGCATTTTTAGTTTATTTATATATTCTTTAAAAAGGAGTATTTCAATTGGTTAAAAGAAAAAGCGCTGAACAAAGACAGGAAGATAGAAGGCAGCAAAAAAAAGAACTCAAACAATCGAAAGAAAAGAAGCCCAAAAATCCGGGCCGAAAAACAAAATAAGTATTTGCACCAGTATCTGTCTAATGGATATGGCAATTAGCATAACAGGGGCAGGCTTTCTTCGCATAGCCAATATATTTTTACGATGTGTTTCATAAACGTAGCAGTTCACGCCATATAAATTTTTCAAGACACGTACCTGGATAAAAACGAGGTGATAAAAATGAAAAAAGAAGAAAATACATTAAATTTTAAGCTGTCAGTAAAAAGGAAGCGGTTTATTCGCGAGCTGGAGCAATTAAAATCTATTGGAATTTTTGAAGTGGATCAGGAGAGATCCGATTCATCAAGGGAAAGAACGGAAATCGCAGATGCCGCTACAGAATTTGAAAGACAGTTAGCTTTAGGTTTTCAAAAGAAAGGTAATCTAGCGATGATAGAGCGGGCTCTTCATAAAATAGATGAAGGCTCATATGGCATCTGCGACGATTGCGGAAAGACAATCGACCCGGCTCGCTTGGAGATATTGCCGTACTCTAATTTATGCATCGATTGCTGCCGGAGTGCGAATGTATTGGCTAAAGGTAATAAAAACTGAAATCAGGATTTATTTCTTAAAATAAATGAAAACGATTTGATAGGAGAACATTTGACATGAAGAATGAGAAAGTAACAGTTAGTAATAGTGAAGAATTAAATTTGTCAGACAGCGAGTGCCTGTTCTTGTATAAAATAGCCAAAAAAGTAGCGCACGATGAAGTAATAATCGAGATAGGGGATTACTGCAATAACTCTACGCAATGGCTGGCTAGAGGAGCGCAGGAAGGAAATCAGTGCCAACTTTATAGTATGCAATCCCGCTTTGAGGTCAGTGAACAGACTGAGGAAGGAGATGGCGCAATGGAGAACAATGTTCATCTCGATAATAAAGACAAACCAGAGCTTGATTCTGTAGACTTTTCTTACGCAGACTCGGATGAGACAACAAGAAGATGGAAGGAGAAAATCGGCCTCTTATGTTTAAACATATGTCGCATATATGATGATATGCATGAAATTTTAACCGGCTGGGAACGTTATCTTTCGCCAAAAGCCGGCGTTATAATCTTTAATTGTAGTACTCCTGATGTTGCTAAAATATTAAAGGATAAAACCGGTAATACCGGCAAATTTATATCAGAACATATTGAAGATTCTCTAGCCTTAATCAGATTGGATAAATGCGTACATCACTGGCTGCTCGATTCTTCCGATTATGGTATTTGTAAATACTGTAAGCGAACAAGGAATTTTAGAAGAATGCTGAAAGAATCACGCTCTTATGATACCAGAAGAAGAAAACTGAGCAGCAGACAGAGTTTGATGAAATAGTCATAAAAATTAAGCCACAATTGTTTAACAATAAAGTTAACAAAAATGATACTTGAGGGCTTGAATTAAAGGAGATTAGTATTTAATAATTAAATAGGAGGTTCAATAATGATGGAATGTGATTTTGATTCTAAATTAGATAACCAGAAGCTAATTCTTAATGAACAAATCCCCATCTTTTATGAGCCTCGTCTGTTTAACGATGAGGGTGTATCTCTAAGAATCAGACCTATCAACTTAAATGACACCAGCGCCTGGACAGTTTTTGTAAACGGTCTTAGTCACTATAGTAAGTTCTATCGTTTCCATCATATTATCAAGGATGTCTGTACTGAAGATGCGCGCCCTTTCTGTTCCATCGACTTTATTAACTCTTTTGCCTTGATTGCTGAATTGGTAAAAGACGGGAATCCTGAAATGATAGCCGTTGGCCGTTATACACGTATAAACGAAAGCAATCATGCCGAGTTTGCTATTGTTGTAAATGATGAATTCCAGAGAAGAGGCATCGGCGCGGAAATAATGAAGGATTTGGCAGCAGTTGCCGCCAGTAGCGGAATAACTACTTTCGAAGGATATACTCTACTGGAAAACTACCAAATAATAAATTTTCTTAAAAAATGCGGTTTCAACGTAAAAACCACATATAGGACAGCCATGCAGCACGTCTCGTTTCCGACCGATAAAATGGTCGGGGTGAGAGGATTCGAACCTCCGACCACCTGAA
>CAZGVH010000134.1:0-3287 GCA_964528955.1 uncultured Dehalococcoidales bacterium
ACGCCTGATTTGCATTCAGGAGGTAAGGGGTTCGAACCCCCTCGGGTCCACCATTTTTGGATATACCCAAAACCCGCTTTTTTAGAAGTAACCATTTCTCCATTATTAAACTTTTTTCGATGAATAATTCCTAGCCTGATTATAAAACTTGGTATCGGACATTCCAAAACCGAGTGGCATGCTTTTAGAGGAGGATATTCAATTGCTTTTTATTATCTAAAAAACCTGCAAAAAGTATTGACCGCCAAATTAACATCTCATATAATATTTTCAAGTGAGGTGGGAAGGTGACGTTCTGGAAGCGGCTTTATACCAGAATCGCCCGAAAAGGGCTTCCGATTTTAATTTCGATTATTACCGGTATTGTTATCGGTCTTTTTATCAATGGTGCTGCCGCACTCTTTATCGGTGCGGTTGCTGGCCTTGTTTTTCTATGGTTTTTAGGGAAGTTACCCTTCAAACTTACACCTTGGCAGTCGCTACTGGCCGGAATATTACCGATAATTGGCAAGCTTTCCTTTTTTATGTTCTTCCTGCTACCGGTGGCTAGTTATCTCTCTTTGCCTTCAGGACACACCCCGAACACTATTACCAAGTACGCTAGTATTGTGGTGATGGTACCGTCGAACTTATTCTCCATGCCTAGATCGGACGTCTTCCCCGGTTTAGTAATTATCGTGCTGGCATCTATTGCATTGATGCTTTGGGGTGGTTTTCAATTGAATAAAAGTCGCGGCTGGAACATAGCTCTAGCCGGTTTACTTCTTTATACCTTTTCACCAACAATTACATCTATCATCCTCGGAAATTTCCAGTTGCGTATTATTATGTCATTTTTCAGTGTCGGCTATTATATGGCCTGGTTGGGGCTTATTATAATGCTAATAATACGTTTTTTACCGCGTTTTTTACCAGCTGCTCAACCACCCTCGCGGTCTTTTGGAATGATGGGGATATTACCACCGATGATTGCTATTGGTGCTCTCAACCAGATGGTAGCAGACCCTTCTCCCAGTCTAAGCCTGTTTAGCGCTTTTAGCTGGGAATCTTTTGAGTTGGCCCACCATTTTATCGCAGGTGTTTTTTCTGCCACTATTGCCGGAGCCGGAGCAGGGTACATAGTTGATGGAGCTATCAATGATGGTTCTGATAATGCTGATCATGATGAGAGTGATGCTGAAGAACCAGATGACACTTATAACACAGGAGAAGGATGGTATAATAATGAACCTCAAGAACCACTGCCCAGCGGTCCGCAACCCTACTCCGACCCTGAAAATGATGTTCCCGAAGGTTCTACTCTGGTTTGGAATGCTGACAGAACTCAGGCTATAATTACCAAACCTGACGGAGATATAATAACTGTCACTAAATATCCCGATGGTACGGAGGTTGCCCAAAGCAAGGATGGCATTTTTACCCGTTATGGTGACGATACGACATATTGGGAAGGAGTTGACGGTTCCAAGACAGTTGAATATCCTGACGGTACAGTAAGAGAATGGAGTCCCGATGGCTATTCGATGAACAAACATCCGGATGGCTCATTTGAAGCAACCCGGCCAGACGGATCCACTATATCGCTTACTATAAATAAAGACGGTACAATGGATTGCAACTCCAGTAATGGTGAAAATTTACATTTCCCCAAAGAAGGTTCACCTGTCGGAACCTTGACCGGTGGAGATGGAATTAAATACACTTTCAATGGAGATGGCACTGGCTCCATGACTTCTCCTTACGGCGGTACCATGAATATTGACAAAGATGGCAACGCGTATGGCTCATTTTCCGATGCTGATGGCAACAAGATAACCATAACCCCTGAAGGCACGGCGAAGGTTGAAACAAAAGAAGGTGATATCTTAGAAGTCGGAGAAAACGGTTTTAAGGCCACTATGCAAGATGGCCAGTATCTCGAGATTGATGCCAGCGGCAATCCGATTAAAGCCCATATCCAAAATGAGTTCGGTCAATTTGACATCAACACCGATGAGAAGGGAACTCACATCACCGGGCAAGATGCTGAGGGTTCATTCGAGCAACATATCGATTCAGAAGGAAATGTCGATTGGAAAGACGATAAAGGGAATAATGGGCACGTTAATGCAGACGGTTCAGGACATATAGATGGTCCAGATGCTAGCGGTTCATGGGATGCCAATGGCAACGGAGAGATTACCACTTCGGAGGGAGTTAAATGGACTGCAAAGAGCGATGGCTCTGGTAGTATCTCCGATAATAAAGGCAATAAAATGGAACTGGGTTCCGATGGAGGAGTTAAGGTTACTGATGCTACCAGTGGTAAGACAACTACTTACACTCCTGATGAAGTGGGGCAAATGAAGGCTCAGGTGGAGTCAGATTCAGCCGGCAGTCCAGATGCTTCATGAAATACGGTGTCATCTATATTTAATAAATCACAACGGGCGGGTATAAAAAACAAGCTCTAAAAATTATGAAAAACGGAATGAAAAAAAATGAATCATAATAATGAGAAAGAACTGATTATTGAAGCGCTCAAACTGAAAGAGGACCTTGGTATGAAGCTCAATCCATCCGCACGCTGGCAGAATCAAGTGTCACCACTAAGGCATTCAGCGAACGAAAGTATTATCGCCATTCAGCAAAAAGCGAAAGCTTTGAAAGATATTACGAACCCTAGGGAAATACATGTTAAAGAAACCATTGAAATTCTTATCGGTAGCCCTCGTACTCCCCTGAAAAAAAGCCCGAAACCGAATTTGTGGAGAAGGTCATCGTTGATATACCCGGTTGAAGTTACTAAATCCGGACCTACACCGACATCGACGATTAGACCGCCCCTGTCAACACCCGAAATCGGCCAAGCGATATTTTGTGCCGGATGCGGTAGTAGGATGTCATCAAGTGTATCTTTCTGTGGCAAATGTGGGAAAAGGATAAATTAGAGCCACTGGCAAAGCCCGCGATACTTTACTACTTCACACCCATGCATCTCCCTCTTCATCTTCGAGAAAAGTCTGTATATGTATTCTTACACGCCAGAATTAAGGATACGGAGTTAATATATATTTATCTGTAGTAGACTGACATCGCTAAACGCTTACTTGAATTGTGACTCAGACTTGAGAATACAGCGAAGAGACATTACAGTTTGCAAACTTAACCGTTTGTGTGTAGATTCATTCCAGATAAAGAAGCTAAATTTTAATACTAAAAACTAGATTAAAAGTTCTGCCTATTGCTACCCCGGGTCCACCAAACGCTGTTAACAAGAGAACTATATAATTCGTCATAAATATAAT
>CAZGVH010000135.1:0-3277 GCA_964528955.1 uncultured Dehalococcoidales bacterium
GTATATGTCTACAACGCCCCGCAGGAGGCAGAATAATGGCACGCAAAGTTACTTTATATATAGAAGATGCCGAAATCAAGCTTGTGGTAAGCGACGGGAAAAAGGTATACAAGTGGGCCAGTCTTGTTCTCGAACAGAAACTGGTAAGCGATGGAGTTATACTCGATGAGAAACAAATCGCAAAAGAAATCAAGAATATTATGGAAGCCGCCGATGTAAGCACTAAAAATATAACGGTCGGTTTAAGCGGTCTTAATTCGGTTTTCCGTTTTATCTCGTTCCCGGCCGGTATGCCCGCTAAAATGCTGGATGAAGCGATTATAAATGAAGCGCGGCGCGTGCTTCCTATGTCCGTCGAACAGGTGTATCTATCTTATCAGCGAATTAGCGGCGGCGGTAAAGAGGAAGCGCAGTATTTTCTGGCTGCCCAGCCGCGCAATGCAACCGATACCCTGATTAATGCCGTTAAAGCGGCGGGTTTGAAGCCGCAATCGCTGGATCTGGCGCCGCTGGCTCTGGCGCGCTGTGTAAATGAACAGAATGCCGTAATTGTAAATTCATGGTTGACTTACCTGGATATAATCATACTTTCCGATGGTCTTCCCAGGGTCATCCGCAGCCTTTCTTTACCGATCGATACCGAGGAAATCAACACGAAATTACCCACGATTGGAGAGGAAATCAACAGGACCATATCGTATTACAAAACCAGCTATCCCGACAAGATGCTGGATGATTCGATTCCTATCATGGTATGCGGAGATTTGGCAAATAAGGAGGATGAGTTAAAGGAAAATCTGGGCGGGCTTAAAAACCGGGTATTTACGTTAACGGCTCCCTTCACAATGGATGTTGAATTCCCGGTCAGCCAGTATATGGTAAATGTGGGAATGTTCTTAAAAGGCCAACTACCCAGAGGTAAAGACTCATATTATTCCATTATAGATATAGAGGCGCTGCCAAAAATGCATCAACCGCCGGCGCCGAAGCTGGTTAATATCCTGGTACCGGTTTTGATAGTTATTGCTCTGGCAGGGATATTTTATGGGTGGCTTATACTGCAAAATACAATCGATGAAACTAAGAAGATGAAAACCGAGTTATCGCAATTGCAGTCGCAAATTAATAACTTGAATTCAGTAATAACCGGTCTTAACGACGATGCAGCTAACCTGGAAAACGATCTTGCACTTGTTGATGATGTCAATAATCAAAAACAGGTTGAGATTTCATTGGTACAGGATTCGATTGATGAACAAATTGAAACAAATATGTTACCGATTGCCGAATATGAAAAGGCTCTCGTTATGCAGGAATTGCTGGACGATTTAAACGTTGCGCTGGAGAAAACCAACATTGATTTCAGCGTAATAACAGAATCATCCACCGGCCTTGTTGATATATTGAATGTGTTTTACAGCGCCAGCGACGCCATGTTAAGCGGTATAGCTACCAGCGAAGACGATATTTATAGCTATGCCCGTGCTTTGAGAGAAAGCGAGCAATTCGTGTCGGTAACGATTAATACCGTGGCTGTTAATGAGGACGGTACTATTGGATTCATTATGTACATTACCTGGTAAGGAACTCAATGGACAAAATAGATATTATAGAATTGCTGAAACGGGCAAAAAATGAAAGGGCCTCCGACCTGCATATGGTGCTGGATACCCCGCCGATGTATAGAATCGACGGCGCTTTAAGGAATGTTAACGGCTCTAGTATGCTTACGGCGCAGGATGTCAGGAGCGCTTTTGAGCAAATAACGACGCCGCGAGAGAGGGCGCAGTTCGAGGAAAACCTGGAACTGGATTTCGGTTATTCCATCCCTGAAATAGGACAGTTTCGCTGCAATGCTTCCATTCAACGGGGGGCAATCAGCCTTGCCATACGCTTGTTACCTGCCGAAGTGCCGTCTATAAAACAACTGGAATTGCCTGCAGTCTTCGAGGAATTAATCACCCGGCCCAGGGGATTGATCATCGTTACAGGCCCTACGGGCAGCGGGAAAACGACGACGCTGGCTGCAATGATAAATCATTTGAACAACAACGACAGCCGGCACATTCTGACGATAGAAGACCCGATAGAATATGTTCATCATTCCAATCAAAGCGTTATCACTCAGCGCCAACTGGGGAGCGATACCTATTCCTTTGCACATGCCTTGAAGCACGTCTTAAGACAGGACCCCGATGTTATTTTAGTGGGTGAGATGCGTGACCTTGAAACAGCGGCAGCAGTTTTAAATATTGCCGAGACTGGACACCTTGTACTCAGTACCAGCCATGCACCGAGCGCACCGCAAGCGCTGGAACGGATTATAGACCTGTTTCCGGTCCACGAGCGGAATCTGGCGCAGACAAGACTGGCCTCTTTGCTGGTTGCCGTTGTCTGCCAGACTTTGGTGCCGCGCGCAGGCGGAGAGGGAAGAATTGCCGCAGTCGAGATAATGCTGGCAAACGATGCAGTAAGGAATCTGGTAAGAGAAGGTAAAATCTATCAACTACATAATGTAATCGTTACAAACAACGAATACGGAATGATTTCCATGGACGAAGCGCTGGTAGCATTATATAAAAAGGGTGCCATTACTTATGATACCGTTATGCGCAATTGCGCCAACGCTAAAGAGATCGATAACATTATTGCCAGCAATAAAAGCAAGGTTATCGTAAGAAGAAGCAGGTCTAAGTCTTAAAAAACAGAACTTGTTGTTTAATATTTAAAACATTGTTCGAGGGGCTTTTGCCCCTCTGTTTATATCCGGCTTCTTTTTAGTTTTAGTCTGAGCAATATCGATTTGATGTATGTATAAACGGCAAGCGTTTACGAACAGATGCATATTATATGGTATAATAAGCCGATAACAGGCAGGGGGCATTGAAATAGAACGCATTATTTCCGGTAAAACCGGCGATGAAGATTCTCCTCTGGATAGCACTTTAAGGCCCAGGTATTTCAACGATTTTATCGGGCAATCCAGGGTAAGAGAGAATCTGAATATTGCCATCGAAGCAGCTAAAGGAAGAGGCGAAGCGCTCGACCATATACTTTTATACGGGCCGCCCGGACTTGGCAAGACCACTCTGGCAAATATCATAGCGATTGAAATGGGGGTCAACCTCAGGATTACTTCAGGGCCGGCCATAGAGCGCACCGGCGACCTGGCGGCTATCTTAACCAATATTCACAGCCAGGATATCCTGTTTATAGATGAAATACATCGTCTCAGCAGGGTAGTGGAAGAAATACTTTATCCGGCGATGGAAGACCG
>CAZGVH010000136.1:0-3272 GCA_964528955.1 uncultured Dehalococcoidales bacterium
TCATCTATAATTATATGATAAGGCATAACGATATGCGCCCTGTCGCTTATGACAAGCCGCTTAGTATCCACACCGCACTGGTTAAGAGCATCGATTTCTTCAATCAGCTTGGAGGGATTAACCACGACCCCGTTGCCGATAACACAGGTAACCCCCGGATAGAATATCCCCGAAGGAACCAGGTGCAATTTAAATTCCCCGGACGGATTGATAACCGTATGACCGGCATTATCGCCGCCGGAAAATCGCACCACTACCTGAGCCTTCTCAGACAGCATATCGACTACCTTGCCTTTCCCCTCATCTCCCCACTGAGCTCCAACAATAGCTACAACTGGCATGTCATCACCTACCTAGTTTATTTTTAACTGGCACCATACATGGAAGAGGCGCTGCCCTACGGTTAACAGACTACAGAAAGCGATTATCCCTAGAGCAATCTCCACCTGGTTTATAAAAAAACCGATCGCCAGCACTATTACCCTTTCAGGCCGGGTAAAAAGCCCCTTAAGGCATTCCACTTTAATTATCTCCGCTTTGGCGCGTATATAACTTACGACCAGCGAAGACAACATTGCAGCGCCTGCAAGCATTATTCCCACCGACGAACCTTCTACTGCAAACCAGTATAAAAGCCCGATTAAAATGACTCCTTCCGACAACCGATCCAAGGTGGAATCGAGCACTTCTCCGAAAACGCTGACTTTACCGGTTCTCCTGGCAAGAGAACCGTCCAGCATATCGAAATAGCCGCCGAACAATAACAAAAGCCCGGCAACCAGCATATTCCCGAGAGCGGCAAATACAGCGGTAACCCCGGCGATTAAAAAACCTATCCATGTCAAGGTATTCGGTGTAATCCCTGTTCTTGCCAGCAGAGTCACCACAGGATCGGTAAATATTTTCTCTACTTTCTTGCGAACTTGCGCCATTTTACTCATAGTTATGTCTATTTAAATATATTACTCCTGAAAATATGAATACTACACGAGGATTTTTGACTTTTCCTCATCGCCGGACGGGTCAGGGTCCGGTGTTCTCCCGAGTATTTTTAAATAATAATCATTTATCTGCCTGGCGACTTTTTTCCAATCATATTCCCTTGATGTTGAAATTCCGTTCGCACCCATCTGAGAACGCATTTCTTTATTCGCTAAAATACGACATAGAGCATCAGCCAGAAGCTTCGACTTCCTCGGATGCACCAGCAAACCTTGCTTACCGTCAGTTAAAACCGATGCATATCCAGGGATATTAGTAGCTACGACAGGAGTCCCGACCGCCATCGCTTCCAGTAATACTATACCGAAGCTCTCTCCGCTTACCGCAGGTGAGCAATATACATCGGCGGTTTTATAATAACGGGGCAAATCCTCAAAAGGAGCCTTACCTACGAAGACGACATCCTCAATATGTTCCCGCCTGACCTTATTTTCGTATTTCTTACGAAATCTGACTCCGGGCCCGACGACAATCAGTCTCGAATCAGGAAATACTTTTTTAACAATTTTAAAGGCATCTATTAAATATTTGAGCCCTTTGCGCTTTTCCAGCCTGCCCACAAATAGGATATTCAGTTTGCCGTCGAGAAATTTTTCTACCGGTTTTACATCCGGGTGAAAATAATCGAGGTCGATCCCGTTGGGGATAACCTGGTAATCACCGGGAACATACTTCTTGGCATATTCCATAGCCGGTTTGGATACGGCAATCTTCCCGACTATCCTGTGTCGCCGTCTTTTGAGCTTGTATGTCGTTACCGGCCATCCGAAATAGTAGTTCGGAATAACCCCCGATGCATGGAAAGTCCCGACAATAGGGGCATCGGCAAATTTTAACAAAGCGGAACACAACATCGGCATACAGGGTTCATGCAGGTGGAAAATATCGAACTTTTCTATCTCCATTACCTCATGTATCCTTGAAGCCAGCCTGAAAGATGTGCTTATACGCAGGGTAGTACCTTTTACAGGGAAGCAACGGGCTTTACCGATTTTTAAAAAGTTATCGCAATCCTCAACGGTTTTCGATGTCGGGGCAATGATCTTTACATCATGCCCCATTTTCGATAGCTGCTTTTCCAGCGCAATTATATGATTAACTACACCCCCCGGATACGAAAAATCATATGGGGATACCAATGCAATTTTCACGATACTACCAACCCCCGCACCATATCTTGCCCAGAGTAATTCTGATTACACGGATTAGTGTTTTTTCTTCGGTTCAGGTTTCGCGGCACAACCGCATTCCGCTTCTTCTGTAGATTTAGCAGCCGGTTTGGCATTTTCCTTGATAAACTCTTCAACCATGCGGCGGGCTTCGTCATCATGATACTGGACAGGAGGTGATTTCATAAAATATGACGAAGGAGCATTCAGAGAACCCTTGAGCCCTCTGTCGAGAGCAAGTTTAACACATCTCACTGCATCGATAACAACACCGGCCGAGTTGGGGCTATCCCAAACTTCCAGTTTCAATTCAAGATCCAGGGGAACATCACCGAAGGTACGCCCTTCCATCTTGATATGGCAATATTTGCGGTCTTTCAGCCAGGGAACATAATCGCTGGGGCCGACATGAATATCGTCCGGGTCGAGCTTGTAATCGAGCTGCGAAGTAACGGCATTTGTCTTCGATATCTTCTTGGATTCGAGCCTTTCTCTTTCCAGCATATTCATGAAATCGGTGTTGCCGCCGAAATTCAATTGATAGGTTCTTTCCAGTTTTACGCCCCTGTCGGCAAACAAACGGGTAAGTACACGGTGAACAATGGTAGCGCCGACCTGAGATTTGATGTCATCACCGATAATAGGCAGTCCTTTTGCCTCGAATCTCTGCTGCCAGTATTTTTCACGGGCGATGAAGACCGGTATACAGTTAACCATACCGCATCCGGCTTCCAGTATCTGCTCGACATACCACTTGGTGGCTTCTTCGCTTCCGACCGGCAGATAGTTGATAACCACATCGGTCTTGGTTTCCTTGAGTATTTTCACGATATCGGCAGTAGGACCGGGTGCTTTCTCGATAATCTGTGACAGGTATTTCCCCAAACCGTCGTGGGTCATGCCCCTTTCTACTTTAACACCCAAGGGTTCAACATCGCAGAACTTATAGGTATTATTAGGTGCGGCATAGATTGCCTGTGATAAATCCTTTCCGACCTTGTTTTTATCTACATCGAAGGCGGCAACGAAGTTTATATCACTGATATGATAGCCGCCGAGATTCACATGCATCAATCCTGGTACAAAATCGCATTCTTTTGC
>CAZGVH010000137.1:0-3259 GCA_964528955.1 uncultured Dehalococcoidales bacterium
TTGTAATCACTGTAAAAAGAGTACTTACAGGCGGAGTGCGTTCATAAAGGTCGATAAAAATGGCAAACAGTATGACCAATGCCCCAATTATCCTCAGATTATTTTCCCGGGATGATTTCATAATGATTCCCTTTGTTTTCTAACGCACTTTATAATTATTATTTCATGGCAGGTTGTATAATCTGCAGCAGGTTGCTTATATCCCCCTCGATGCTATATGACCCATCGGGAATATAGGGCGTGCTGCCGTAAATTAAACGGTTCGGCTTGCCGTCATTCCTGTCCCATTGGATGCCTACCCACCTGGCGTTCGCAATCAAGGCCCCGGTTGTATCGTGCAGTTCTACCGGATAAGTGAAAGAAGCCATAAGGATCGTAACGCCTTCTTCCGTTTGGACAATCAATCGGAAACCGGAAGAATATTGGGATAATTCATCCAGAGGCTCAGGTTCTTCCAGCTTGTCCAGAAGGCCCATCAAGGCGGCTTTAAAATCATCCGGGTTGCCGGAATAATTCCACGGAGCAATGCCTTTGTTGCCTGAATGGGTCAAGACCAAGGCAATTGCCGGCCCATTGCTGTGAGTGGAATCTGTCAGCAATTCCATTGTGTTGTTTATGTCTATCGCTCTGGGTATTAACAAACCGGGTCCTCCATAAATAATGCTTAGCTTGCTCCAGTATCTTCCAAGAATCCCCAGAACCTTGCCAGCTTCGTCGGTTACTGCTGCGCCAGATTTGGAAACATATTCTTTCCCTATTTCCTCACTGGCGATACTCACCGGAAAGAAAGGTAAGGGATCATCCATAATCCCAGCATTGGCCTTGGATTTCATGTATTCGCCTTTGCCACCTCCCCAGCCACAAATAAACACGCTCTGATCCGATTCCAGTGCTGAGATATCGCCGATCTCGGCTATCGGCAGGTTAGCATCTTCCAATCGCAGCAGGGTGGCGTTGGTACGATAGTCTATAGCTTGAATATCTGCCTGGAACTGCCCGTAATCCGGGGATACCACCAGTAGTTTACCGGGGGTATATTCTTCATAATCCAAAGCCGTCAACACGTGATTGCCGTCGTCTACAACAACGCCGTAAGCCAGCAGTTCTTCCGGTTCACCTGCTGCCGAAGGCTGCCATACCTGTACCATATACCCGTCTTCCTTTATTTTGCATGATGCAACCACTGGCAGCATAAGAGCCAACATCATTAATACTAATAAAAGATTTATCAAACTATGTTTTGTCATACCTTTTAACGTCGAGATGGATAATACCATTAATACTCTCCGATTATGGATTCTTAAGTAATATATTGTCAAGATGCCAGTAAGCAGTTCCAAAATTGCGCAAACGACCAGTAATTATATTATTATTTGGTTGTGAACTCCCATAAGTATCAAGTATGGTAATATAATCATTATTCCACTTATGCACTTGGGCTGGAGTTGCTATTCCGTTATAAGCATTACTTACCGATATAGGATTCGTAAAACCAGTATACCAAGACGAATTAGTATTCCAGTTTTCAAAAAAGACGCTTGTAGCTATATCATTAATTAACCTTGTTCCTACAGCATTTGGTTCATAATAATAGTCCCACTGTCCCGCAGTATAGTCTCTCATCCACATGACCCAATCATCCCAGAATAAAGCCACAAAATATTCACAATCGTGACCAGTTACGTATTGAATGTTATATGGGACTGCTATATATCCAGTATCATTATCAGCCCAGATGTTATAACCAACCCCGTTATGATAGACTTGTCCAGATTGTAAAAAGTAGTCATCATCAGTCATACCATTTACTAACAATGCACTATAGTTATCTTGGTACGAACCGATTTGCGGGGCTATCCATCTTGCTCCAATATATGTAATTGTTTCTGAACCGGGATCGGTTGGTGAGTCAATAGCAAATGTTGGACTAGGAGATCTTAGTGTATTTGCAACAACTCCTTTTACATCATTCTTATTAGAAGTCTGAGATGGAGGGCCACCTAATTGGATAGGCCAACATTGTTCCCATATATCATTATTAGCTTTATGATTTTGCAGAATAGTTTCTTTAGAAACATTTTCTCCGCCAATAACTTCGATTGACCATCCCTCAGGTAATGGGTTTTTAGAAACATAACTGGACAGTTTTTCAGCAGACTCTTCTAATTTATTGGAAGTATCAAGAAGAACTATAACGGTAGTATCATCGGATATCCAAGCTGTGTTTTCTGAAGTCTGTACAAATATTACTGGCAAACCATTAATAGATTCAGGATAATCTTGATTTGCTGATGCTGCCGTTGATGGGATTATTAGTGCACTTAATAGTACAATAGCAGCAAAAAACTTAATTAAATTTTTCATTTTATTTCTCCTTATTTTTTTAAAATTTTTATCTTCTTATAACCCTGCCCCAAACCCGTGCGAAAAGGGCAGGGCATTCTACAATCGACCTGCCATACTCCATACGCTTTTTGCAATTTTATATACAACATAATTTCAACAATCCAATATTATCGTGTATGATTTTTGTATATGATATATATTATACAACACAATAATTAACAAATAATTGCACGAAAATCCGCTTTCAAACGTATTTTACTCAAATAGTACTAATTTACTATTTCGATTTTTTATACATTCATCAGATTCACAATAACTAATAATCGACTATTTTCAAAAAACATCGTCATAAACGGAAATCAATCTTAACCTTTTTTTGACATATTTCTCCAAAGCTGATAACTTTTATATCTATGACAACAACAATTATCGCCGGAGTTATTTTTATAGCCGGGTTATGCCTCGGTATAGTAGTTTTCCTGTACCTGGCATATTTCAAGAAAAATGCAGAAGCACATACTGCAGGTGAGGCAGCAGCAAAAAACTCTGCTAAAAAGGTTCTTGAGTTCGAGTGGAAGTATGTTACGCTTCCGCTGATTATTTTTATAACTTCTATAATCATCGCCGCCATGTTTTTCTTTCAGCTCCCCGACCAGATAGCCTACCGTTTCAATTCATCGGGTGCAGCCGAAAGCTGGATGGGACGGGTTACCATAACCGCTATCATGCTTGGACTGCAATTCGTCATTATCACTATGGTACTGCTGGTTATAAAAACGATTATAGGGTTTGCCAAAACCATCGAACAGGGCAGCCCCGGTTTTAATCCCGACAGGTTTATGCTGCTTATCGGCAATATCGCCGCCCTGCCGCAACTGGTGCTGGCAGTGATAATGTTCGATATTTTCAGCTT
>CAZGVH010000138.1:0-3238 GCA_964528955.1 uncultured Dehalococcoidales bacterium
GGAGTCGGTTCGAGATATGAAAAGGATAAAATTGCCGGCGTTTCGCATTTTATCGAACACCTGATGTTTCGCGGAACCGAAAAACGTCCGGAATCCAGGTTGATTTCGGAAGCTATCGAGGGTGTAGGCGGTATTCTAAACGGCGGTACCGATAAGGAAATAACTGTCTACTGGTGCAAGGTGCCGGCCGCTCACTTCCAAATTGCAATAGACGTGCTGTCCGATATGCTGCTGAATGCCCGTTTTGACCCGCAGGACATGGAAAAGGAACGCCGGATTAT
Organism: uncultured Dehalococcoidales bacterium; assembly: GCA_964528955.1. Lineage (GTDB taxonomy): Bacteria > Chloroflexota > Dehalococcoidia > Dehalococcoidales > UBA5627 > UBA5627. The sequence goes on from CAZGVH010000138.1 coordinate 282, forward strand.
CATCGAGGAAATCAAGATGACGTACGACGCACCCGACCAGAGGGTTAATCAACTGATTGACAGGTCTTTATGGTACGGAAGCCCGCTGGCGAGGGATGTCGCCGGAAGTAAGAAAACAGTATCGGCGATTACCCGCGAAGATTTGCTTGCATATATGCGACTGAGTTATCTGCCTTCAAATGCGGTAGTTACCATCTGCGGAAATATCGGCCACGAAGAAGCGATACAGGCTGTCAATAATTGTCTTGGTGGCTGGGAGAACAGGAAGCATTTTCATAAATATAAAAAATACGAGCCAAAGGAATGCCCGGCGGTAAAAATAGAAAAGAGAAAAATCGAACAGGCTCACCTCTGCCTGGCATTACCCGGTTTATCGAGGTTTCATCCGAAGCGTTATCATATCGACGTCTTGAATATCATACTCGGGGAGGGGATGAGCAGCCGGCTTTTTACAGAGGTAAGGGATAAGCTGGGGCTGGCCTATACGATTGCCAGTTATGCCGAGCACCTTTCCGATACCGGCTCTTTTATCGTCTATGCCGGGGTAGAACCCCAAAAAATTTCTACGGCTATCAAGGTAATTACGGAACAGATGGCTGTCTTTAAGCATGATAAGGTATCGGAAGAAGAACTTGTTAAAGCGAAGGAGATGGCTAAGGGCAGGCTGCTTTTAAGGATGGAAGAAAACCGACATGTCGCCAGCTGGCTGGGTACGCAGGAAATCCTCAACAACCGTATACTTACCGTAGATGACGTGGTCGCTATTATAGAAGCGGTTACCGCCGAGGACATCTGCGAAATTGCCCGGGAATTAATGGTCTCCGACCTGCTTAAATTGGCGGTCGTCGGGCCTGTAAACAAAGATGAACCGTTGGAAAATTTGCTCCGTTTATAGTAATGACAGCCCTTGACAGCACTGTCAAAGGGGGATTTTTGCATTTGGCGTTGGCGGACGGGCTATGCCCGTCCCTGCGGAAATAAACAAAACGGGCGCGGTATATACCCCACGCCCGTTTAAAGTTTTTGTCTATATCTTGTCTATAGTATGTCCGGAGCCTAGTACATACCGCCCATGCCGCCCATACCTTCCATACCGCCGCCCATCTGAGGCTTCTCTTTCTCCGGGATATCGGCAACCAGCGATTCGGTAACAAGTACCATGTTGGCGATGCTGGTAGCGTTGGTAATAGCGGAGCGGACGACCTTGGTCGGGTCTATGATGCCCATCTCGACCATGTTGCCGAACTTGTCATCGTTTGCATTATAACCGACACCCATCGGGCTCTTCTTGACCTGGTCGGCAATGACAGCGCCGTCTTTACCGGCATTGGAGGCAATCAGGCGGATCGGTTCTTCGACCGCTTTCCTGATGATATTGACGCCGGTCTTTTCATCTCCGGTAACATCTAATTTATCCAGGGCTTTTAAGGAGTTCAAAAGGCTTACGCCTCCGCCGGGAAGAATACCTTCTTCAACTGCGGCCTTGGTAGCAGCCAGGGCATCCTCTACGCGGTGCTTCTTTTCCTTCATTTCGATTTCGGTAGCGGCGCCGACTTTAATTACGGCAACACCGCCGGCCAGTCTGGCCATTCTTTCCTGGAGTTTTTCTTTATCGAACTCGGAATCGGTCTCATCGATTTGAACCTTGAGCTGCCTGATTCTGTCCTGGATATCTTTAACCTCGCCCTTGCCTTCGACAATAGTGGTGTGGTCTTTGTCGCAGGTTACGCGGCGTGCTCTGCCGAGGTCGGCCGGTTCTACGGAATCCAGCTTGCGGCCGATGTCTTCGGTAATCAGGGTGCCGCCGGTAAGGATGGCGATATCCTGCAGCATTGCCTTGCGCCTGTCTCCGAAGCCGGGGGCTTTAACTGCAAGTATGTTCAAGGTACCGCGCAGCTTGTTGAGTACCAGTGTTGCCAGGGCTTCGCCTTCGATATCCTCGGCAATGATAAGCAGGTTCTTGGTAACCTGTAATATCTTCTCAAGAGAAGGAAGAATGTCTGCAATAGCAGTGATTTTCTTGTCGGTAATCAGGATATAAGGGTCTTCCAGAACGGCTTCCATCCTGGCGGTATCGGTAACGAAATATGCGCTGAGATAACCTCTGTCGAACTGCATGCCTTCGACGAACTCGGTCTCGAAAGCGGTTCCCTTGGACTCTTCTATGGTAATAACGCCGTCCTTGCCAACCTTTTCCATTACGTCGGCAATCAGGTTGCCGATATTGGTATCCTTCGCTGTAATTGTGGCTACCTGAACGATTTGCTCCTTACCGTTAACAGGGGTGGAAATTTCGGCAAGGTTCTTTAAAATGGCGGCTGTTGCTTTTTCGATGCCTCTTTTAATAGCTAAGGGTTCAGCTCCGGCAGCGATGTTTTTGAAACCTTCGTTGATAATGGTTGCTGCAAGTATGGTCGAGGTAGTCGTTCCGTCACCGCAGGCATCGTTGGTCTTGCTGGCGGCTTCTTTTACCATCTGTACGCCCATGTTTTCGAACGGATCGGGAAGTTCGATTTCCTTGGCGATATTGACGCCGTCATCGATAACCAGGGGGGCGCCCCATTTCTTTTCGATGGCTACCGGCCTGCCCTTGGGTCCGAGTGTTACTTTTACTGCATTAGCCAGGGTGTCGATACCTTTCTTCAGGGAATGCCTGGCTTCTTCTCCGAATATTATCTGTTTTGCCATATTTTTTCTCTCCTAAATTAAACTTATTTATACTTGGTTTACGCGGTTAAACCTTCTTGGCCAGAACCTGGCTCTCGTTCAAGATCATATAATCTTTGCCGTCGATTTTGATTTCTGTCCCGCCGTATTTAGCGTAGACGACGATATCACCGACCTTGACATCCATAGCTATTCTCTTTCCGTCATCGGTCATTTTACCGGGGCCGGCGGCAATAACTTCGCCTTCCATCGGCCTTTCTTTTGCGGTATCGGGCAGGACGATTCCTCCC
>CAZGVH010000139.1:0-3214 GCA_964528955.1 uncultured Dehalococcoidales bacterium
TCGTGGTCTTGTCCCAGTGTAACGCGGGATGAGCCTGTCGAACCCGAAGTACCCTACAGGGTGATAACGGCGTCGCTTAAGAAAGTATGTAATTTCCATTCATTTGACCCTTCGACAAGCTCAGGGCGAATGGAAATAAAAAAGGATTCACAAATATAATAAAATTAGAAATAGCCATTTTGAGGCTGTTAGCCCGTAACGGTGTTGAATAAGCTATAATAAATACATCTGACGTGAAAGAGAACCAATGCTTAAACTGAACAATATAGAAGTAACCTACCTGAATGTCATACGCGTACTGCACGGCGTATCGTTAACCGTACCCGACGGAGCTATTATTACCCTTCTAGGGGCAAACGGCGCCGGCAAGAGTACTACTCTAAAGGCGATATCGGGGCTTCTTCATGTAGAAGAAGGCGAAGTGACCGACGGCAGTATCGAATGGGATGATGTCAGAATAGACAAGAAAAATCCGGAAGATATCGGCAAACTGGGTATTGTTCAGGCGCTGGAAGGACGACGCGTCTTCGGGCACCTCACCGCTGAAGAGAATTTATTGGTAGGCGCTTTCAACAGGCGTAACAAGGCCGAAATCAACCGCGATATCGAAATGGTATACGAATACTTCCCCCGCCTGAAAGACCTGCGTAAAAATACTGCCGGTTATCTTTCCGGCGGAGAACAGCAGATGCTGGTTATCGGCCGTGCGATGATGGCAACCCCCAAGCTGATGATGCTGGATGAGCCTTCGCTCGGACTGGCGCCTATGCTGGTGGAAGAGATTTATGAGATTATCAAGCGCTTCAACGAGGAACAGAAGACCTCAGTGCTGATCGTCGAACAGAATGTCCGCGTGGCTCTCAGTATCGCCCACTACGGCTACGTTATGGAGAACGGACGCATTGTACTTGACGGCGACGCCGACTTCCTTAAAAATAATGAGGATGTCAAGGAGTTCTATATTGGGCTTTCGGCAATGGGAGACAAGAAGAACTACCGGGAGATAAAACACTACAAGAGGCGCAAGCGATGGCTGTAAAACCGCATATCAGGGAAGACGAATACTTCGATGAACTTGAAACGATGTCCGCCGGAAACAGGGATGAATATTTCAAAAAGAGGCTGGCGGTAACCGTCGCCAATGCTTATAAAAACGCCCCAGCCGCCAAAAGAATACTGGATGAAGCCGGAGTAACCCCACAGCAGATAAAAACGCTAAAAGACATGGAATTGCTTCCTGTGACGCGTAAAGCCAATATCATCGATATGCAGAAAAACAATCCCCCCTACGGCGGTTTTTTATGTATCCCGGAAAATAAAGTGCAGCGAGTTTTCGTATCCCCCGGCCCCATTTACGAGCCGATGCAGCACGCCGGAATAAAGTGGTTCGCCAAGTCGTTCTGGGCAGCCGGATTCCGTAAAGGCGATGTAGTCGTCAACACCTTCACCTATCATATGTCACCTGCCGGAATACTCTGTCACGAAGCTATCAGGGATTGTGGTGCTACCGCCGTTCCGGTGGGAACCGGGCACACTGAAATAACCGTAAAGACCATGCTGGATTTGAAAGCGACTGCCTATGTGGGTACTCCCAGCTTTTTGATGGCGGTAATCAAACAGGCTGAAGAAACCGGATACGATTTTAAAAAAGATTTTTATGTAAAACATGCCTGGTTTACCGGTGAAATGCTGGCGCCCTCTGTGCGCAAGACGCTCGAAGAAGACTATAACATCGATACATACCAGGCTTATGCCGTTACCGAACCCGGCGGCGCTATCGCTTACGAATGCATCTACAAAAACGGATTGCATTTGATGGACGAATATATCGTGGAAATCGTCAACCCTGCCAACGGGAAACAACTGGCAGACGGAGAAGTCGGCGAGGTGGTAGTAACCCCTGTTCACAACAATACATGGGGACTGATACGCTTCGGCACCGGAGACCTGTCTTCGATTGTAGATGACGTTTGCCCCTGCGGCAGGACATCGAAAAAGCTCACCGGCATTCAGGGCAGAATCGGCGAAGCTGTTAAGGTCAGAGGACTGTTCGTAGTAGCCAAACAGGCCGAAAGCGTTTTTTCCCAGTTCAAACAAGTTGCTAAATTTCAGATTTCGGTAAACCGTAGCGGCCAGCGCGATAAAATGACAATTACCGCAGAATTATGCGACGATGCCTGCGATAAGATAAAACTGGCGGATGAACTCGGACGAAAGTTCCAGAGCGTATGCCTAATCAGCCCCGACAAAATAGAATTTATTCCTGCGGGCACCCTGCCCCAGGACAGCAAGATAATTGTTGACCTTAGAAAGTGGGAATAGAAACCCATCTGTCATTGCGAGTTTTCCCGAAGGGAAGACGCGGCAATCTCTGCCGTACGATTTTGTAATGTTTGCGCCTTAAAATACAATATATGTTTCATATTATATGCGGGGAGGGGTAATTATGTTGTATTGTAGGGATTGCTTCACCCCAACAAGTTGCGGCTCGCAACGACTGTTTATATAATGTCATTCTGGAAGGCCCGACGCGTCGGGATTGAACCATAATGGCGCGAATTTTTTCCACAGTAATTGATTGACAAATATCCTTAATAGCGGTATATTTTCCTAAATATTACGTATTAGGAGCTTTACCATGAAACGCAGTCTATCAGCTATAATAATTGTCATTTTAATAATAATTTCGTTTTCATGTACATACGATAAAGGAATCCAGCCGTCCGAGTATACGACAAATGAGAATCTCATCTGCTCAGACAGTTTCTACGTAAGTTCTGAATCCACAGATTTAGATACATGGACAAGCGGTACAATATTCCTCAGCGGAGAGAACGGTATCGTCGAACATGCAAAGATTGTCGCAATAGTTGAGATAGACCCCGAAGACTGGGGCGGAGTGACAATTACAGTTCCCGCCGGATGGAATGTTTCGAGTATTACCAGCAGCTATCCTGAAGGTCAAGATAAAGACCCTGATGAGTTCATTTCTGTATGGTTCACCGCCGATCATGGATATGAATTCAACGAGTGGATATTAATAGATACGAATATGAGTTCGTCTCCGCTTTATGGAGAATCAGGAGGAACCGGGACAATCGTAATTGAACTGGATGCCACCGATGATGCTTCGACAGAGTTATTTCAAACAACTATCGGGGTAGGAAGTGCAGAGAGAAACGGATATGGCGTTCATAATCCCGACCATGAAACT
>CAZGVH010000140.1:0-3201 GCA_964528955.1 uncultured Dehalococcoidales bacterium
CGCTTTTCAGCGGCGGCGCGCCGTATATGGAAACCGTCTCTCAATGAAACCCTGCCTCCGGTTATGGTATTGACAACCCCGTTTACCGTTCCGTCGTGTATGATGTCGATTACATTGGGGTGTCCCTCATCCAGTTTCTTGGTAATCATGGATACCGATAACCCGGCATTGCGCAAGAGTTCCGATGTCCCTTCTGTAGCATAGAGCTTAAAGCCGGCATCGTAAAAATTCCTGATTATCGGTAGCGCTTCCGCCTTATCGCGGTCTGCTATGCTGAAAAGCATGCTGCCTTTTTCCGGGAGCATTAAAAATGAAGCCATGAGGGCTTTGACCAGAGCTCCGTTAAAAGTGGTGTCGATTCCCATGACTTCACCTGTCGATTTCATTTCCGGGCCGAGATAGGTGTCTACGCCCAGCAGTTTTGACATCGAAAATACCGGAGCTTTAATGGCAATCAATTTTCTGCTGGGGTACAATCCTGTCTCAAATCCCTGCTCCTTGAGGCTTTGCCCGAGCATAACTCTGGTAGCGATATCGACGATCGATACGCCGGTTACTTTGGAAATGAACGGGACCGTACGGCTGGCGCGCGGATTGACTTCGAGTACATATATCTTGGATTTTCCCGAGCCGTCCCTGACCACATCGAACTGGATATTCATCAAACCTTGAATACCGAGCGCGAGTCCGATGCGAACCGAATAGTCCACGATGGTGTCGATTTCAGTTTTAGTAAGCTTGATAGCCGGATAAATTGCCATCGAATCGCCGCTGTGCACGCCTGCTCTTTCGATGTGTTCCATAATGCCGGGGATAAAGACGCTTTCTCCGTCGCAGACGGCATCTATTTCGCATTCTTTGCCGAGCAGGTATTTATCTATAAGTACCGGGTGTCCGGTATCGAGGTCTGCCGCCAATTTTACATAACGGGCGAGTTCGTTAACGTTGTGCACGATTTCCATGGCTCTGCCGCCCAGAACATAGCTGGGGCGCACCAGTACCGGATAGCCTATTAGTTCGGCGACTTTTATCGCCTCTTCGACTGTAGTAACCGCCGCTCCCGGCGCCTGGGGAATCCCCAGTTCGCTCAGGAAATGTTCGAATCTCTTCCTGTCTTCGGCAAGATCGATGGTTTCCGAACTGGAACCGATAAGCGGCAATCCGGCGCGTGTGAGAGGGGTAGCCAGGTTAATGGCTGTCTGCCCGCCGAACTGGACGATACAGGGTGGGTAAGTTGCGTCAGAATCGTCTGAATTGGCAGAATATCCTTCATTCTCGATAATATCACGCATGCTTTCTTCATCGAGGGCTTCGAAATAAAGCCTGTCGCTGGTATCGAAATCGGTAGAGACCGTTTCCGGATTGGAGTTTACCATGATGCTCTGGTATCCGGCTTTCTGCAGCGCCCAGGCAGAATGCACGCTGCAATAGTCGAACTCAATGCCCTGTCCGATGCGGATGGGGCCGCTGCCGATAACGATTGCTTTATGGCGATGTTCGCTAACAGCTTCGTTTTCTTTTTCGTAACTGCTGTAGAAATAGGGGGTGGCGGCATCGAATTCAGCGGCGCAGGTATCTACCATTTTATAAACCGGGCGCATTCCCCAGTCCTGGCGCAGCTGCCTGACCTGTGCCGTAAGCCTGTCGGCAAGAGTGCCTATCTGGCTGTCGGAGAAACCGTAACGCTTTGCCTGCCATAAAAGTTCCGGCGTCAACGGTTCGGACAACAATCTCTTTTCCATTTCTACGATATTTCTTAATTTTATAAGGAACCAGAGGTCGTATCCGCTGCGTCCGGCAATTTCCTCTACCGTCTTACCTCTTCTCAAAGCGGCCATGACCGCCCACAACCTGAGGTCGTTAGGATATAATGGATAAGATTTTATATCGTCAGTCAGCTCCCATTTCGGGTCTTCCCACAATAATGAGCGCTTACCGAATTCCAGTGAGCGAATCGCTTTTTGAATTGCAGCTTCAAAGCACCTGTCGATTGCCATCACTTCTCCGGTAGCCTTCATTTGCGTACCGATAATCCTGTCGCCGGATTCGAATTTATCGAACGGCCAGCGCGGGATTTTCACTACAATATAATCAAGTGCCGGTTCGAAAGAAGCCATCGTTTTGCCTGTTACCGCATTGGGTATTTCATCCAGCCTTTTGCCGATAGCGATTTTTGAAGCCACACGCGCAATCGGGTAACCGGTAGCTTTACTGGCCAAAGCCGAGCTGCGGCTGACGCGCGGGTTGACTTCGATTACATAATATTGTTCGCTTTTCGGGTCGAGGGCATATTGTACGTTGCATCCGCCTTCAATACCCAGCGCGCGTATAATTTTAAGGCTGGCGGTGCGCAGCATCTGATATTCCTTGTTGGTAAGTGTCTGGCTGGGGGCGACTACTATGCTGTCGCCGGTATGAACACCCATCGGGTCTATATTTTCCATGTTGCAGATAGTGATACAGTTATTGGCGCCGTCGCGCATAACCTCATATTCGATTTCCTTCCAGCCGACCAGCGATATTTCCAGTAGTACCTGATGAATCGGGCTGGCATTTAAGCCTGTGGAAACAACTTCGTCGAACTGCTCCCAGGTATTGGCAAAACCGCCGCCGGTGCCGCCAAGCGTATAAGCGGGGCGCACTACCAGCGGAAGCCCCAGTTCTTTAGCAACTTTATGGGCTTCGGCAAGATTTTTAACTGTAGCGCTGGGTGGAACAGGTTCGCCGATATCGACAAGCATTTCCTTGAAAAGTTCCCTGTCTTCACCCTTGCGGATGGATTCGATGGGAGTACCGAGTGTCCTGACATTATATTTATCCAGTACACCGGCATTGGCTAAATCTACCGCGAGGTTCAAACCTGTTTGTCCGCCAAGTGTCGGTAAAAGCCCGTCGGGTCTCTCTTTTTCGATTATGCGGGAGACCACTTCGACAGTTAACGGCTCAATATAAACAATATCGGCGATGTCCTCATCGGTCATGATGGTTGCAGGGTTGGAGTTGACGAGAACCGAGGTTACGCCTTCTTCTCGCATGGCTTTGCATGCCTGCGTTCCGGCGTAATCGAACTCTGCTGCCTGACCGATTACAATAGGACCCGAGCCGATAATTAATACTTTTTTAGGTTTTTCAGTCATTTAAAGTCCCTTTCAAGTGTGCGATATGTTTCCCTGTTAAATCCCTCTCAATCTCCCTTTGTCA
>CAZGVH010000141.1:0-2569 GCA_964528955.1 uncultured Dehalococcoidales bacterium
CGAAGAAGAACTGGATGCGCTGCTGGCAAATTTTAATGAATCCTGCGGCGAGGGAGCGCCTACTCCTGAAAAGCTCGCAGAAATGTCGCGCAGAGCACCCGACCCCATCGTCAGCGGCAACGAAAAAGTCGAAATCCTGTCCCATGCCCTGATACTCAAAAAAGCGACCTCCCAAAGAGCCGGCAAAGGGGTAACCTTCACAGTTAAAAATAACGCAGGTACCAGCATCGGCAAGCTGGTATTCGAGACGGTGTTATTCGATGCCAAGGGTAATGTTATCGATACTCTCGAACGCAGTATTAACGATTTCGAAGCCGGTAATACTTACAGTCTGCGAGTAGAGACTGCCAAAGCCGAGAAAATCGATATCGCAAGCTATGACGTTCATGTAAAGGAAATGGTTGTCACTCCTGCTCCGGAAGTAGAAGGAGACCACAGGATAGTTATTATAAGACACAGTTTTCAGGATACCGGGTTGCTCGATGTCGGCATTACTCAAATCAAGAGGGGAATAGAACTTGCCATCAGGAATGTTTCCGGTGAAAATATTGCCTCGGCGATATTTGCCGCCGACCTGTTCGATGCTGCAGGCAATTTTGTTTCGACGTTAAAGCATACCGAATCGGATATCCTGCCCAATACCAGTCGCGCCTTTTTGATTCAGACCACCAGCGTTAAAGACGACATCGTCAGAAGCTACAATATCAAGCTGGTCAAGACGGTAACCGCCGATATTGAAAAAGTACAGCTGCGTAGAAACGAAGTGAAAAGACTGTCGAACGGACGAGAGGAAGTCAGCGGTTTGGTCAAGAATGTCAGCGGTACTAAAAGCGATGCCGTCGTTGTCGTGACCTTCCTGGATGTCAATGAAGAAACCATCGGTGTACGCACTACGGAGTTGAAGGATATCGCTCCGGGTACCGTGCATAAGTTTGCGCTGGATTTCACCTGCCCCGAAGGATTGGTAGTAAAAAAACGCAACATAGATATAGGCGAACTGGCGGAAGCCGATACGGTCGCCGCAGCTTAAAATATATTTAACAGAATCCGGGCAGGCAACTGTGACCCGTTGCCGCCCGACTAAAAAAATATACGGGAGGACACTGGATTGTCTGAGAACGAAGAAATAAAAGAACCGATTTCTGCGGGAGAAGCTGCTGAGGAATTAGCTCAGCCGTGCACTCCCCCCGAACCTGCTGCTGCGGGTAACCAGCATATCGAAATTATCAGCCACAGCCTGCATGTAAAAGACGGTGAGATAAAAGGCAGCGGCGTGGTGCTGAACCTGAAAAATAACGCCGGCAAGGATATCGGCAAGGCTGTTTTCAGCGTCGTTTTATATGATGCCGCCGGCAACGTTATCGATACCGTCGAAGAGAGCCTGAAAGATTTCGACAAGGACGGTATACGTAGTTTCAGCATCGAATACCCGCAGCCGGATGCCGATATCAGGAGCTATGCAGTTAGCGTCGTAAAAACGGTACTGACCCCGGATGTCGAAGCCATCGGCAATAACAAGATTACGATATTAAGCCATCGCGTAAAAGAAGACAAAGCAGCCGCAGGTAAAAGTTCCCTCGAACTGGAAATCAGGAATACCTGTGAAAAGACCCTGGCCACAGCCGTGCTGGAAGCTAAATTTTACGATGGCGAAGGCAAACTTTTAGACAGCGTATGCCATAAAGAACTCGAATTCAAGCCGCAAACCACCTGCACTATCGCTATCGCTCCCGAAAAACCGGAAGCGGAGGCATTCAGAACCTATAAGGTTAATGTTCGCAAAGCGGTTACCACCGATTTCGAAAAGGTGCAGCTCAAAAGCCATGATATGAAGCCGCTCGACAGCGGGGTGGAGGTTTCGGGCGTGTTGAAAAATGTCAGCGACGGCAAAGCGGATGCCGCCGTGGTTACCCTTTTTAAAGACGTAAAGGACGAGAAGATCGCCACCAGGGTGATTTACATCAGGGATATCGAGCCCGGCGCCGCCAAGCAGTTCCGCTTCAAATACGTCGCGCCGCCCGATGAAGCCGTCAATTCGTATGTCATCTCTATCGGCAGCATTGCCGAAGAACCCGCCACCCCTGCCGCATAATCCCGTTAAGAAACAGCGGACGCAATAGCAAATCACGATAGCCCGGGAATAAAACCCCGGGTTATTTATTTTGTACCATTGAGAGGACAACGCAGGAGGAGATTATTACCTCACCCCTGCCCCTCTCCGCACGCAGAGAGGGGAATAACAGTTACCCCCTTCTCTGAATTCGGAGAAGGGGGACAGGGGGATGAGGTTTTTCCACTCGTCATTGCGAGTCCATTCCCGCAGGGAAGGCGAAGCAATCTCTACCGTTGTCTATTATAAGGCTATCGAATTATTAAGTTGAGACAAAGAGATTGCCGCGTCGTCCCTCTCTGAGTTGTATGAGATTCTTCGTCTTCGCCTCAGAATGACGTTTGTAGAGGGATTCCTCGCAACGACAGTTAAATAGCTTGTCATGCTGAATTCGTGAGGGACGAATGAAGCATCCGGGGAGGGGGTAATACAAACCAACCCTCATCAGTCTCGCCAAGC
>CAZGVH010000141.1:2579-3195 GCA_964528955.1 uncultured Dehalococcoidales bacterium
ATCAGTCTAGCATTAATGCTCGACAGCTTCCCCAAGGGGAAGCCTGAAAAATGCCTTCCCTCGGGGGAAGGTGCCTCCCAACGGGAGGCGGATGAGGGTAACCTACAGTTTATTATTAATGCAGTGTTCGCGCAGCGTGTTCAGCGAGGCGAAGAAGTTGCGCATCATGATGCTGACGGAGAACATCCCCTTCTCGGTAACATAGACGTTCTCCTTGTCCTCGGTAAGCAGCCCGTAAAGCTTCATCGCCGCCAGTTCCTTGAAAAGCCGCACGTCGATGTTCTTGCCGAAGTCCTTCCTGAACTGCTCCTTGTTGACCTGCATGCCGAACAGCTTGGTCAGGAAGTAGTAGTAGATATGCTCGCGCTCGGAGAGATTGCGGTACCTGATTATGGGGAATTTATTCTCATCTATCTTGCGGATGTAGTTCTCGACAGCGAAGGCGTTGACATAGAAATTGCCGTTCACCAGCCCCACCGACCCCGCCCCGGCCCCGACGTAATCCGGCGAATCGACGATGTATTCGTCAATCATGTGGTCGCCGCGCGAAAAGCACCAGGCGGTCGAAATGGAGTAGCCGTCGTTTTTCAGTTCGTCTAAAAGGATTTTATAGAAC
>CAZGVH010000142.1:0-3183 GCA_964528955.1 uncultured Dehalococcoidales bacterium
AGGGAATCGGCGGCGAGCTTTTATGCTATGTCTGGTAAAGAAATCTTGAGGTATGATTATATATGTCTAGGATAGGTAAAATGCCAATTGCTATGCCGAAGGGCGTAGAGGTAAAAATAAATGAAGGTAGGGTTGTCGTGAAAGGCCCGAAAGGGACACTGGAGCGTACTTTCAATCCGGAGATGTCTATCAACATGGAGGAGGGTTTCCTGAAGGTCACCCGTCCAAGTGATGACAGACAGCATCGTGCTCTGCACGGATTGACCAGAACCCTGCTAGATAACATGGTAAAGGGCGTCAGTGACGGTTTCGAGAAAAACCTGGAAATCGTCGGTGTCGGTTACCGTGCGGAAATGTCAGGGCAGAAACTGGTTTTACGTATCGGTTATTCGCATGCCGTTGAAGTTGTTCCGCCTGCCGGTTTAGCCATTGTACTGGATGGGCAAACCAAGATAAAAGTGCAGGGAATCGACAAGGAAAAGGTAGGACAGCTGGCTGCAGAAATCCGTGGTGTGCATCCGCCTGACCATTACAAGGGAAAGGGCGTTAGATATGCCGGAGAGGTTGTACGTTTGAAAGCCGGTAAGACTGGTAAAGCCGGAGGGGGTAAGAAGTAGTGAGCAAAGATGTAGCTAGAGCTGGGCGTTATAAAAGGCATGCCAGAGTCAGGGCTAAAATAAGCGGTACGGCAGAGAGGCCGCGACTGTGTGTTTATCGCAGCCTGGTGCATATTTATGCACAGGTTATCGATGACACCAAGGGTTGCACTATTGTTTCGGCTTCGACTGTAGACCCTGAAATTGTAAAAGATACAGAGGGAAAGAAAAAAGCAGATCAGGCTGAAATGGTCGGTCTTTTAGTGGCCAAGCGGGCTTTGGAAGCCGGAATAACACAGGTAGTGTTTGACCGCGGCGGATATAAATATCATGGCAGAGTTCAGACTTTAGCCGATGGAGCTCGCAAGGGCGGAATTAAATTCTAAGGAAGGTTTATTGAAGTGACCAAGAAGCTTGTTATAAAAAATAGAATAGACCCGTCGGAAATGGTACTCAACGATAAACTGATCTACCTTAACCGGGTTTCAAAGGTTGTTAAAGGCGGTAAGAGGCTCAGTTTCAGTGCGCTGGTTGTAGCCGGTGACGGCAACGGTCATGTGGGTATCGGAACAGGCAAATCGGCTGAAGTTCCTGATGCTATCAATAAAGCCGGTGCAGTTGCCAGGAAGAACCTGGTGCAGGTTAAATTATCGGGCACTACCATTCCATATGAAACTGTTGTAAAATTCGGAGCTGCGGTAGTTCTCTTGAAACCGGCATCGCCCGGTACCGGTATCATTGCTGGTGGCAGTGTCAGGGCTGTTGTAGAAGCTGCCGGAATCAAGGATATCCTGACAAAATCCCTGGGAAGCGCCAATAAAACCAATGTAGCCAAAGCGACCCTTCTTGGGCTCAGCCAGCTTAAAGATATCAGAGAACAGGTTTCCCGCCGTAAAGGAATTGTTACAGAGGCGCCGGAATCAGGGGAGGTCGCCGATGTCTAAGTTACGTATAACACTGGTTAAAAGCGGTATCGGTTATGCCGAAGACCAGAAAAGAACTTTAACCGCTCTGGGTTTTAAACGAATGAATCAGAGTGTTGTGCTTGAAGATTCCTATGCCGTCAGAGGCATGATTCAGAAAGTAAGGCATCTGGTTAAAGTGGAGGAAGCAAACTAGTGAGGCAGGAATTATTATCACCGGCATCGGGGTCTAAGAAAGACCGCAAACGTGTCGGTCGCGGCAATGGCAGCGGTCACGGGACATATTCCGGCAGAGGCTGCAAGGGACAGAAAGCGCGCACCGGCAATAACAAGGTAAGGCCTGGTTTTGAAGGCGGTCAGTTGCCTTTAATTAAGCGTCTTCCGCGGAAACGCGGTTTTACCAATATTTTCAGGGTTGAATATGAAGTGGTCAATTTAAGCAGTCTCAACGTTTTTGAAGCTGGAAGCGAGATTACACCGGAAAAACTGGTAGAGGTTGGAATTATTAAAAACACCAAAAAGCCGGTAAAGATTCTTTCCCGTGGCGATTTAAATCAATCGTTCACGGTGAAAGCGGATAAGTTCTCGGCAGCTGCCAAGGCCAAGATTGAAGCTGCCGGCGGCACGGCGATAGAGGTGGCCAATGGCTAGACCGAGGCTTCTGCAGGCAGCTATCGATGCCTTCAGACTGCCCGATTTGCGTCGGCGCCTTCTGGTTACCTTCGGCATACTGGTAGTATTCCGATTGATCGCGCATGTTCCTCTTCCCGGAGTAGATTCTGCCGCTCTCTCGGCATTGTTTGAAAATAACGCTATTTTAGGAATGATGGACCTTTTTAGCGGCGGAGCGATGAAGAATTTCAGTGTCGCCGCTATGGGTGTTTACCCGTATATCACCGCCTCTATCATAATGACGGTGATGACGCCGGTTATTCCCAAATTACAGGCTATATCTCAGGAAGGGGAAGCCGGTAAAAACAAAATAAATCGTATAACCCACTGGTTGACGATTCCGCTGGCCGGTCTTGCCGGTTATGGACAACTGGTTGTTTTGCAGAATGCAGGAGCGGTAGCCATGGCTGACCCCCTGTTAACCGTTGCCATGATTATGACCATGATTGCCGGAACGATGTTCCTGGTATGGCTGGGTGAACAAATCACCGAATACGGTATCGGCAACGGTATTTCCATCATAATTTTTGCCGGTATTGTTGCCGGGTTGCCGGAAATGGCAGGGGATTCGATTTTAGCGGCACAGCAGGGGCAGCTTGCCGGGTTGATCACCTTCTTCCTGGTCGGTTTGGCAACCACCGTGCTTATTGTTATCTTTACGGAAGCTCACAGGAGAATACCCGTACAGTATGCCAAGAGTATTTTTAAGAGCGGGCGCATGTACCGCCAGTCGGGTGCCAGCCATATACCCTTGAGGGTTAATACCGCCGGTATGATACCTCTCATATTTGCTATGGCGCTGGTGATGTTCCCCGGAATTATCGCCAGTTATTTCCAGGATGCGGAAGCTCAGAACTTCTGGTACTGGGTAGTGCAGATATTCAGCTCCGACACGGCTTTACCGTTAGGAATTATATACTGGGTTTTGTATTTTGTTCTGGTATTCGTCTTTGCTTTCTTTTATACCATGGTTATATTCCAGCAGCAGGACC
>CAZGVH010000143.1:0-341 GCA_964528955.1 uncultured Dehalococcoidales bacterium
GTACCGGCTATTACCGGTATCCATTTATCACAATGAGCAGCAGCTGTATAGTTAAGGTCCGGAGCCACATGGATATTTTTTATTCCCAAGTTATCATAATAAGTCGCCTGACGACCTGTAAATGTTCCATGGCTGCCACAAGCTGTGGTTTCAGGTTCATCAGTACAACCAACCCGCATCTCCGTATGTTCAGCTACATCCCACATCTTAGGAGGAGCTGATTTACCTCTGCTCTGAGTACCCCACATATGTGCAGTACCCCAATACCAGCCTTCCCAGCTGTCTGCATTACGAATTTCACGGGTATATCCACCAGCGTCGTTCAGCAGGGCTACATGTTG
>CAZGVH010000143.1:351-3124 GCA_964528955.1 uncultured Dehalococcoidales bacterium
TCACGGGTATAGCCGCCGGCATCAGCCATCAAAGCGGTATGCTGGCCGCCACAATCGTGTACACCCTTCCACTCATGATGTCCGTCTTCACCGACTGAACAAATGCCATATTTGCCATATGTTGACTGCACTCTTTGTATTTCACTGGCAATGATACTGCTGGCTTCGTCCCAAGTGATTCTCTTGTATTTACTGACACCACGGTTCTGCGGATTAGTCTTGGTAACATCACCGCCCGGTTCCCAGTCAACCCTTTTTAGCGGATATTTAACCCTGTCGGGTGCATAGATACGTTTTTTGTAAGGCCAATATTGATATCCCGGAGTAGACCTTGAACTCGATTTAAAAGTGAGAGGTTCACCGGTCTTTCTGTTGTTTGCGGTAATAGACCATAATGCTGCATCAATTTCCGCAGTTGGGACTACTTTTGAATAGTCATATGGTCTAATTCTAATTACTCTACCATTCTTGACATCGATTGCAGCAGGTTCGCCACCGACGTTAGTTCCATAAACCTTTAAAACTGTGGTTTCTGGTTCAAAAGCCGGTTCAACTGCTCCACCGGTACCGGTAGATGTAACCGTCTTGGTTTCTGTAACCGTTGCTCCGGCACCGCCAACCGTAGTGGTCGAGGTAACGGTTGCGGTTGCGCCACCACCATCAACTGTGGTTGTGACCGTCTTGGTTTTTTCAACAGTGGTAGTGACTGTCTTTTCTTCACCACCATTACAACCTGAGAGTAATCCGGCACCAATAGCCCCGCCGACTACTACAGTACCGGCGCCTACAAGGAAATCTCTTCTTGAAACTTCACCGGATTGTTTCTTTTCTTCAATTTCGGAAATCTTTTCTTGTTCCTTTTTCAATTATTTCTCCTTTCTTTCATAGACGATAACTAAGTATTAATATATTGTTGTATAGGCATCACCTCCCAATCACATATGGGTAGTCTTATTATCAATAAAGTTATATCCGTTATTTAAATAATAAAGTTAAATCCGCGACTGATGGACTTTGTCTAATGATTTCGCAGATAAAGACTGATAAACATTATTCTGGTCATAGTCATTTTTACTATCACTATTTACATCCATAGAATTCCAGTTTCTTCGTCTGATTAATGCTTTCAAGCGTGCCATAAATATCGCTTCATTAAGAGGAAAAACTATGTAATCGTTTACGCCTGAATCAAAAGCCTTAACCAGTGTATATATGTCTTTATCATTTGATAGCATAATTACCGGCACATCCGAATCATCACGAATTTTTTCAACTAAATCCAGTCCCGACATATCTATCAATTGCATCCCCAAAATCACAACATCCGGACATTCGTCGCTTTTAATATAATCCAGACATTTTTCCCCTGAATCTAAAATCGATAACCTATAGCTTGTGTTTTCTAAAATACCAGCTATATTTTCAATTTTTTCAGTGTCAGTATCTACGATTAATATACTATTCATAGGACTCATTAAACCGTCTTATATTGTTTTAATATCAAAAACAATTGATGAGGATTTATTTTTTGTAGAGTAACACAATGATATAAGGAAATGAGTAAATAGAAAGGATTTAATATAACGATTTACTAATATTTAGATTGTTACTGATAAGAGTTTGTTAATACCTTATCAGAATTTTGAAGGTTATTATCTTTTTCTATACTAAAATAATATTAAAATGGGGCTGTTTTAGATAAAACATGGAGAATTTTAAATAAATTATATTAATAAAACCAGTTATTTTATACAATAACCAACCTTGGACTCAGTAATAATAATCACCGGTTTATCGGGGTTTAATTCTATTTTTTTTCTGAGCTGCCTGATATATACCCTTATGGCTTTTTCATAACCAGGATAAATCATTCCCCAGATATTTTCAGCTATACTTGAATAAGTAACTATTTTCCCATGATTGACTGCCATATGTTGAAGAAGTAAAAACTCACTCTTTGTAAGGCTTATAATCTTGCCATTATATTTAACGTTATGTGTCGAAGAATTAAATTCAAATGGCCCGTATTTTTGAAAAGAGTGCATCAACGAAGGATTATTTTTATTTACCAGGGATTTTAATCTGGCCAGAATTTCCATTTGGCGAAAAGGTTTAAACACATATTCACTGACACCCAGGTCAAATGCTTTCACCACGGCGGCTTCATCCTCTCTGACTGTCAATATTAAAATAGGAACATTGGAAAACAGGCGAATCTTTTTTAAAACTTCAAAACCACTTATATCGGGAAGCCCCAGATCGAGAATAACCAAATCGGGAGATTCTTTTTCCACCATATCAATTCCTTCCTCGCCCAATCCCGTCCAGACAAGATTAACCTCCGGCCAGCCGACTTTAAAGGTAAGAGCTATGTTGTCCACTATAGTATTATCATCTTCAATTATTAATATCTTCATCTCAGTCATTCTTCACTTTTTAATTGTTTATTATTATTCAACGGTAAAGAGAAAGAAAAAGTACTGCCTTTCCCCTTGATGCTTGTTACCCATATATGCCCGCCATGTAATTCCACAAACAATTTTGACAGGTAGAGCCCCAATCCCAAACCGCTGGAGCTTTCTTTCTTTAATCGCAGTTTGTTGTATGGTTCAAATATATACTTCTGCTCTTCTTCATCAATACCGCATCCATTATCAATAACTTCTATTATTATATCCGTATCGTTTTTTCTAGCTTTTAAAGTTATTTCCCCGCCTCTACGTGTAAACTTGGAAGCATTATTCATAAGATTCAATATAACCTGTTTCAACCG
>CAZGVH010000144.1:0-3091 GCA_964528955.1 uncultured Dehalococcoidales bacterium
CATCGACCAGACGCCTGGTCAAATAACCGCTTCCCGATGTACGCAGAGCGGTATCGGCCAGACCCTTACGGGCGCCGTGGGTCGAGATGAAGTATTCGATAGCGCTCAAGCCCTCGCGCAGGCTGGATTTGATCGGGAAGTCGATGATCCTGCCGGACGGGTTGGTCATCAAACCGCGGATACCTGCCATCTGGCGGATCTGCGAAATATTACCTTTGGCGCCGGAGTTTGCCATCATGTAGATACTGCCGTTCTTGTTCATCGATTTCTGGATAGCCTGGGTAATACTGTCGGTGGTATCCATCCAAACCTCGATAATGCTGTTATATCTTTCATCGTCGGTGATCAGACCGCGCTGGTACTGGCTCTCGACGATAGCCGTTTTTTCATCGGCTTTTTCAATCAGCCTGGGTTTATCCGCCGGAACCTCGATATCGCTCATGGCGATGGTGATACCGGATTTCGTGGCATATTTAAAACCGAGGTCTTTCAGGTCGTCCAGCATCTTGCCCATCGCCGGGTCGCTGCCCAGCTTCTTGTAGCAATCCGCTACAATCCTCTTCAAGCTCGATTTATCGATATCCTTGTTAATAAAACCCAACCCGGGCGGCAAGATCTCATTGAATATGATGCGCCCGACGCTGGTCTTGACTCTCTTGCCCTCTTCTACGCGGACTTCTATTTCGGCCCTCAGTTCGACTGCGCCCAGTTCGTAAGTGAGCTTGGCTTCCTCGAAACTCCCCAGTTTGGTACCCTCGCCCCTGGCGCCGGATTTAATAGTGGTCAGGTAGTAGCAGCCGAAGACCATATCCAGCGTAGGAGTAACTACGGGTTCGCCGCAGCTGGGCAATAACATATTGTTTACGCTCAGCATCATCTCGCGGGCTTCCTTGACCGCCGCATCCGATAACGGAACATGGACAGCCATCTGGTCGCCGTCGAAGTCGGCGTTGAAAGCGGCGCACATCAGGGGATGGATTTGCAGGGCGCTGCCGTCGATTAATACCGGCTCGAACGCCTGTATACTCAGCCTGTGCAGGGTCGGGGCGCGGTTGAGCATAACCGGCCTTTCCTTAACGACATCTTCCAGCACGTCGTAGACCTCAGGACGACCCCTGTCTACCTGCCGGCGCGCGCTCTTGATATTCGAAGCCAGCCCTTCCAAAACCAGGCGGTGCATCACGAACGGTTTGAACAACTCCAGCGCCATACGGCGCGGCAGTCCGCACTGGTGAATCTTCAGTTCGGGGCCGACGACGATTACGGAACGTCCGCTGTAATCTACACGTTTACCCAGCAGGTTCTGGCGGAAACGCCCCTGTTTACCGCGCAGCATATCCGAAAGCGATTTCGCTTTATGGTCGCCGCTGACGGCAATGGCTCTGCCTCTCCTGCCGTTATCTATAAGGGTATCTACCGCTTCCTGCAGCATCCTCTTTTCATTTCTGACGATGATACCGGGCGCTCCGATTTCAACCAGGTGGCGCAAACGGTTATTGCGGTTGATGACCCTGCGGTATAAATCGTTTAAATCGCTGGTGGCAAAACGACCGCCGTCCAGCTGAACCATAGGACGAAGATCCGGCGGCAATACCGGCAGGACCGTCATTATCATCCATTCCGGTTTGTTGCCGCTGCGCCTGAAAGACTCGACCAGCTGCAACTGCTTGCTGGCTTTGCGGCGGCGCTGACCGGAAGAAGAATGCGTTTCCTGTATTAACTGGCTGCGCAGGTCGTCCAGATTGATTTCCTTCAAGAGCTTCAGGATTGCCTCGGCGCCCATCTCAGCCTTAAAAACATCTTCATACTGCTGTTTTAATTCCTGATACTGGGTCTCGGTTAAAAGCGCACCCTTTCTGATGCTCTTCAACTGCTCGATCTTGGAAGGCAGCGCATCTTCCAGTTGTTCTTTTTCGGTTTCAAAATTGCGCCGCATCTTGTTTATCTCTTCAACCGTTGCCTGGTCTCTCTCCATGGCATCTATATCATTGTCGAGCGACAGCTTGCTCTCGGCGATTTCATTGCTGAGTTAGTTTTCGAGCTGCCTGATGGCGGCATTGCACGCCTCTTCATCTACCTCGGTCACGATATAGTGTGAAAAATAAATAACGCGTTCCAGGCTGCGGGCGGAAAGGTCGAGCAAAAGCCCGATGCGGCTGGGAATACCGCGCGCAAACCAGATATGGCTTAACGGGCAAGCCAGTTCGATATGCCCCATTCTCTCGCGGCGAACCTTGGAGCGGGCAATCTCGACTCCGCACTTGTCGCAGATAATACCTTTATAGCGTATTCTCTTATATTTACCGCAGGCGCATTCGAAATCCTTGGTCGGGCCGAAGATCCTCTCGCAGAATAAACCGTCCCTCTCCGGTTTAAGCGTACGGTAATTAATGGTTTCCGGTTTCGTTACTTCACCGTAAGACCAGCTTGTTATCTGCTCCGGCGAAGCCAGCGAAATACGTACGGCATCAAAATCATTAACTTCAAGCATTATGTTAACTTACCTCACTCTCAGGGGCATCGTTTCCCGTATCTTCAGATTCGATATTAAAACGGTCGAAAAATGATTCTCCCCCGATCAAGTCTTCTATTTTCTCTTCTATATCCTCCGGCTCTTCTTTACCGGTAACCATTTTAGCGCTGCTGATTCCTTCGAATTCCGAGCTGTCCTGTATCTTCTCGGCCTGGATAATCTTTTCTTCCTCGTTGATTACTTCGACCGCCAAACCGAGGCTCTGCAGTTCTTTCACGAGCACTTTAAACGACTCGGGAACGCCCGGCGGCAGGATATCCTCACCTTTAACGATAGCTTCGTATGTCTTGGCCCTGCCGGCGACATCATCAGATTTGATGGTCAAAACCTCCTGGAGGTTATGAGCGGCGCCGTAGGCTTCCAGCGACCAGACTTCCATTTCACCGAAACGCTGACCGCCGAATTGCGCCTTACCGCCGAGAGGCTGCTGACTGATCAAGGAATAAGGACCGGTCGCCCTGGCATGGACTTTATCTTCTACCAGGTGTATCAGTTTAAGCATATAAATATTGCCGACGGTTACCGGCTGGTCGAACGGCTCACCGGTGCGTCCATCCC
>CAZGVH010000145.1:0-3085 GCA_964528955.1 uncultured Dehalococcoidales bacterium
GTTCGTAAACGAAAAAACCGAATTACGGCCCGGATTAAAAGAATTAGTGAAATATTGCCGGAAGCGCAATTTCCGTTTTACGATTGTAAGCAACGGTATGACTTTTTATATCAAGACACTGCTAAAGAACACCAGGATAAGCGGCGTAGAAGTATATGCCGCTCAAGCAAACTTCGATAATAATGGAATCGAAGCAAAATATATCGGTCCGGACGGGAAGGAAATACAAAACGGCTTTAAAGAAGCTTACATAAAACAGTTTTTAAGCGATGGTTGGCGGGTTATCAGTATCGGCAATGGAGCGTCGGATATCCCGGCAGCCAAACTGGCGCATTACACATTTGCCACTGAACCGATGCTGTCGCTATGCCGGGATATGAAGTTCGACTGCATGCCGTTTGAGAAACTGGACGATATTATAAAAGGATTGGATACTATAGAGTAGCTATCCTTTTCTCTGCCCGAATATCCTGCTGCCGATTCTGACGATATTAGCCCCTTCCTGTATAGCAACCTTATATGAGTTGGTCATCCCCATTGACAGGTACTTCATTTCGACACCTGGTAAATCAAGGCTTTTAACCAGTTCAAATACTTCTCTTGTTTTTACAAAGTAACGACGCGATTCTTCGGGCTCGCCGGCCAGCGGCCCCATTGTCATCAATCCCATCACTTTGATACCGGAGAATCCTGAAATTTCCTTTATCATAGAGGCGGCATTATCAGGTAAAACCCCGGATTTCTGTTCTTCAGCCCCGCTGTTTATTTCGATAAGCACAGGCATTACTTTACCCGTTTCCAGGCATCTTTTACTAATAGACGAGGCAATCCCCACCGAATCGACAGTTTCAATCATATCGAAGATAGCGACTGCCTTTTTTACTTTATTAGCCTGAAGATGTCCGATAAAATGCCATTTTGCGCGACTGCCGATTATATTGTATTTAGCCTCAGCTTCCTGAATATAATTTTCTCCGATTATCTCTACCCCGGCTTCGACCGCTTCGATTACTTTGGCCGCATCCATAGTTTTTGCCGCCGCAACCAATTGAATACCCACCGGCAGCTCATCCAGCAATTCTTTTACATTCTGTTTTATACTCATAGCTTTTTTCCGCATTGAGAACAGAATTTCATATTTTTATCGAGTTCACTACCGCAATCATCACATAGTACTTTAACCGTTTTCCGCGGCCTTCTTTTCGGCGCAGTTCCTATAAGATGGTCAATTTTCCCGTGTTTTAATAAAGAATCTAGTTTTTTCTGGCTTATCATATTTTCAGCAACTTTAACTTTCAAATCGTCATCGACCTGTAAAGTCTCACCGCAATGCTCGCAAACGACAATCTGCCTCGAAGAAAACTGGAAAGTGGGGATAAAATAAACTGTAAGCTTTTTCCTTTCCTGCTTGACGGCAAAAATTCTTTCCTTTCTACAATTAGGGCATTTCATAGCGATATAACCGAGCAGGTCATAATAATCTTTATTCCCGAATAAAAAAACCATTATCCACTCCGTAATAATTCTATAGAAGAGGATAACAGAATTGCCTTGTTTTATAAAGTTTTATATCTGAAAATAATAAGAGGGGTATAAAACCCCCTCTTATTCCGTCTATGATTTCTTTATACGATTTCTATTTCATCAGGAAGGGGGAAAATAGCATCTATAGGAACAGCGAAATTCATGCCTTCGAATATTCTTAAATTCCCATAGCTGTCTTCAATCCATTCGTATCCCCAGGTATTGATACCTATAACCTCACCTTTCGCATTTACCAGGGGTCCGCCGCTATTGCCGGGGTTTACAGCAGCATCCGTCTGTATATGAACATATACATTATCATAAATGTCATAGGATAGCCTCAAAGCTGACACAATACCTGTAGTATATGTCAGGGGGCTACCTAAACCCAAAGCATTTCCAACTGCCATAACCTGTTCTCCTACCATAACATCCGCGGAAGATCCGATAGTTGCAGCGTGGAAATCGGTTGCCGATGAATCTATTTTTACCAGGCCGATATCGAGGTCGTCAGCAAGATAAGCAGCCGAGCACTGGTATTCACTGCCGTCAGAAAGCAGAATTTCTATATCATCAATACTGGCAGCATCTTCGATTACATGTCGGGCTGTAACTATCCAGCCGTCATTCGAAATTATCACGCCTGAACCTGTAGAACCGTTAACTATCAAAATAGCAACCGAGGGTTCGATGATAGCCGCTACCTCAGACCAATTAACTATATCTATATCAATCGAATCGATCTGGTCGCTTAAGTCACTGACATCGGATGATAAACCGGAGATATCATCTTCGATACCTGAGAGATCGTTCTGGATACCCGCAATGCTATTCTGCAGGGTAGAATACCTGCTATTTAACTCGGAAATATCGCCTTGTATACCGGAAATGTCGTCTTCAAATCCGGAGATTTGTCCCATTATTCCTGAGACATCGCCCTGCAAGCTGGATATGTCATTCTTAACACCGTCTACATTGCCTTCAATCGAAGATACACTGCTATCCAGGCTCGATATATTTCCTTCAAGTGAAGATACGCTGCCATCCAATGATGTTACATTTCCCTGGAGAGCCTCGATCCGGCTATTGGCATCATCCAGATTACTAGATGCTTGCGAATAGAGCACTCCGTTAGTAACCGTACCGGCAGTTAAAACCACAAGCAGTATTACCGCTATAACCGATAACCATTTGTTCATTTTGGCCTCCTTTTATTTTTCCCTATAACTAATTGTAGTCTATTAAGCTCATTTTGGGAATGAATATTTTTTACCATATTCAATATATATATATCATAAAGCTGTTTAGCAGGTTGCTTGAAAATAGTACAGCAGTTATAATATATAAAGTTTCAGGCAAGGCAGATTACATTTTTTATAATATAGTGCGGGAGTAACTCAGTGGAAGAGTTCCTGCCTTCCAAGCAGGCTGTCGCGGGTTCGAATCCCGTCTCCCGCTCCAACAATCTTGTAACGCCAGGCTTTAAATGTTAAACTGTTCAAAAATTTTAAGGGCTCGTAGCTCAGTGGTAGAGCGGTCGGCTCATAACCGATTGGTCGTA
>CAZGVH010000146.1:0-3074 GCA_964528955.1 uncultured Dehalococcoidales bacterium
TCAAAAAGTACAATGCGAATTGCTGTATGATGCCCAGTCCGGCAAAAAAGAACAGGCGCGAAGTCAGAAACCATAAAAAGCGGCGGTTCATTTTGATATCGATTTTAAAGGTACTAAGGATGACTTCTTTTATCGAAATACGGGTCGCCCCGCTTCCCGGCGTCTCCTTTACGGTAAAGGCGGTTATCAGCATGCAAACCAGTAAAACAAGCCCCGGAATTAAAAGAGACAACCATAACCACGAGTCGCCGCCGTCTGCCGAATAATTATCCATCAATTTACCGACGATATATATGAGAATTACCCCACCCAGCATCTCCACAAAGCTCTTTATTCCGGAAGCCTGCCCCTTTTTACCCTCGGGAACCAGGTCGGGAATAAACCCCTGGTGCGCCCCCTGCACGGTATTGCTGGAGATTTGCATCATGCAGTATATGGCGAATATCACCGCATAACTGCCGGCAAATCCGATACCGGGCAGAAAAAGTAAGAGACATAAAACGCCGATGATTATGAAGGGGCGACGTTTCCCCATGCGAAAACCCGAACGGTCGCTGATGGCTCCGAAAACAGGCTGCAATAACATAGCGATAATCAGCCCGACGAATGTCATCAGCCCCAGATAGGTGTTTTTTTCACTCTCGGAGACAAAATCGAGGATTCTTATGGGGAGGATTAAGGAGTGTAACGACTGCCATAATCCTGTCGTGGCAAAGACGAGTATGGTGATTTTGAGGTAATCCCACCTGCCGAACGAATTGCCGTTAAGATTCAATTTGTCTTTTATTTCTGTCATATCGCAGGCTAAAGCATAGCAGAAGAAAGAAAGCTTATCAATTCCCTGGAATTACTTCATTATTAGATAATTGATATTCGCTCCAATCACTTAGACCAGAGAAGAATAGGGAAGTAAATAATCAGTTAATAAAATACCCCACCCACGATGCTTCGTTCGACCATCACGAACTCAGCATGACAATTAAATTAGGTAATGTCTTTGCGAATCCTGATAAATCGGGATGAAGCAATCTCTACCTTTCTAATAAATATTACTTTTGCCTATTTATAAGATAATGTTAGAGATTACAAAATCTACAATTACGGGTATACCGGCGGAGCTTCGAGCCCGGCAACCTCGGCAAACCCGCACATGATATTCATATTCTGAATGGCCTGTCCGGCTGCACCCTTTACCAGGTTATCGATACAGCTTACGACGATGAGACGACCTGCCCGTAAATCTACGAACGGATAAACATGGCACATATTGCTGCCCCAGGTGTTCTTGGTATGCGGAGGTGCATCGACCACTTTAACGAACGGCTCGTCCTTGTAGAATTCCTTGTAGATAGCGGCGATTTTCTGCTGAGCGTCTTCACGCGAGGTGTATTCCGGCTTTAGAGCAGCGTAGCATGTGGATAAAATACCGCGTGTCATCGGAACAAGATGCGGAACGAAGGTGACATTTACGGTTTCGCCGCCGATATAAGTAAGTTCCTGTACGATTTCCGGCAGATGGCGGTGCCCTTTTAAAGCATAGGCAGATGTGTTTTCGTTCACTTCGGAATAATGGCTGCCGATAGCCAGCGTCCTGCCGGCGCCGGATACGCCCGACTTGCTGTCGATAATGATATCCTCCTCGACGATACCGTTCTTGACAGCCGGAGCCATAGCCAGTATGGCACTGGTGGGATAACATCCGGGATTGGCAACCAGGCTAGCCGATGAGATATCCTTCCGGTATAATTCCGGCAGCCCGTAAACCGCCTTATCGAGCAGTTCAGGGGAAGGATGGGTAAAACCATACCATTCGTTATAATCCTCGGGGTTGCTCAAGCGGAAATCGGCGCTGATGTCCACTACTTTAATACCGCGCTCGACAAGTTTCATCACCTCAAGCGCGCTTTCCTTGTGAGGCATAGCTACAAAGGCAAAATCGACGTCATCCAATTCGGATTCAATGTTCAGTTCCGTTGCGCCGGTCAGGTGCGGGAACACTTCGACCAGCTTTTGACCGGCGGCGCTCCTTCCGGTAACCGAAGAAAGCTCAACACCCGGATGCCTTACCAGCAACCTGGCTAATTCTATGCCGGCGTAACCGGTAACATTGACGATACCAATCTTTAACTTTTTCATGCCTCCATCCCCCTGGTTTGCTGTCGATTATTAGGTAACCCTTCAGTTAAACTGACCCTATTTATGCCCGTAATAAAACGGGAAAAACTCAGTCTAATTGTAGCATAAAATTGCCGCAGAAATAATAATGTGATACCATTATTATTTAATCATCTATAATGGGTAAGTGTTTTTTATTTAATGAAAAGAGGTGATACTATGCCGAAAATTTATTTGATTGACGTAACCAACCGGGATGGTGTTCAAACGGCAAAATTAGGTCTTTCCAAGCTTGAAAAGACCATGATTAACATCCTTCTTGACGAGATGGGGATATTTCAATCGGAATTCGGTTTCCCGACAACCAAGCATGAATCCAATTACCTGCAAGCCAACCTGGAACTGGCTAAACAAGGGGTTTTAAAACATATGAGGCTGGAAGGGTGGATCAGGGCTATGGTTGCCGACGTCGAACTGGCTTACAAGCTGGTGCCCGGATTGGAGCACCTCAATCTTTCCATCTCCACTTCCGAACAGATGATTCAAGGCAAATTCCAGGGAAGAAAAACCCGCGAAGATATTATCAACGATATGGCGGAGGCAGTCGAAGCCGCCAAAGCGCACGGAACCAAAACTATCGGTGTCAATGCAGAGGATGCTTCCAGGACGGATCTGGATTATTTAATCAAGTTCGGTAAGGCGGCTAAAGAACACGGCGCCTGCAGGTTAAGATACTGCGATACCCTGGGATACGATAATCCGTTTTCAATTTATGAAACTGCAAAAGCGCTGGCAGAGAATGTCGGCTTGCCGATAGAACTCCATTGTCATGGCGACCTCGGCATGGCTGTAGCGACGTCGATTGCCGGAGCCAAAGGCGTTATCGACGGCGGGCAGGATGCTTACATCAACACTACCGTTAACGGCATAGGCGAACGCTGCGGTAATGCAGACCTGGT
>CAZGVH010000147.1:0-3070 GCA_964528955.1 uncultured Dehalococcoidales bacterium
TTTTCTTTTTCAAAGTTTCCCTCACACACTATTAACCGATTTACTCTTTTACAGCAACCTGAGCTGCATGGGGATGAGTTTCCCCGGCATATACCTTCAATTTCTTTATCATGCTGGCGCCGAGACGGTTGCGCGGCAACATACCCTTGACAGCATGCTCTATTACAAATTCCGGTTTGGTTTTCATCATATCGTCAAGAGAAACGGTTCTGAATCCGCCGGGATAGCCGGAATGACGATAGTAGAACTTGCCGGTTCCTTTGTTCCCGCTGGTGCGAATTTTCGCTGCGTTGATGATAACCACATAATCACCTGTATCTATATTACGGGTGAACATCGCTTTGTTCTTACCCATAAGTAAACGGGCAACCTCCGTAGCCAGGCGACCGAGCACCTGATCCGTAGCATCGATAACATGCCATTCCCGTTTAATATCCGAAGCTTTTGCACTATATGTTTTCACTATTTTCTTCCCCTAAGGATTTATTATAATTAACTTTAATAAGGCACAGCCCGCGAGCCGGAGCCGCAGGACCGGCCAAACCAAGTTTTCTCGCTAACATTATACTATGAAACTCTTCCCCAGTCATCTTCCCCTGCCCCACCCTGACAAGAGCTCCGATAGTGTTACGTACCTGGTGCGGCAGGAAAGAGTTGGCTTTTATACTGAAGATTACCATTTCTCCGTCCCTGTCGAAACAGGCTTCATAAACACGGCGTATCGTACTTTTTAATTCCACTCCCAGGTTGCTGGTAAACGAAGCGAAATCGTGCTCGCCGACTAACTGTCCGGCCGCACTATTCATTGCCTCGATATCCAGCTCCCCGCCTACCTGAAAGGAATAATCCTCCCACAGCGGAGACCTTACCCGGCTATTCAATATGTAATACTTATATTCCCGGCTTACAGCCTTACTTCTAACGTTGAATGAATCTTCAACCCTGTAAACCACCTTAACTGCTATATCAACCGGCAGGTAATAATTCAAACCGCCTGCAAACCTGTCCAGCCCCAGCGTAGACTTAGTTTTAAAGCTGGCTACCTGCCCTTTGGCATGTACCCCTGTATCGGTTCTGCTGGCCGATGCCACCCTTGTTTTTTCACCGGTCAAGCGATAAAGCGCTTTTTCCAGTTCACCCTGTACCGTGGGAAGCTTCGCCTGTAATTGAAAACCGTAATAATTGCCTCCCCTGTACTCTACGATCAGAACCAGCCTTCTGATTTCCTTATCTTCCGGAGAGAACTTCTCCCCCATTATTTATAACCCTTATTCAAATTTTAAAAATACTATTTGGCTTTCTCGATTAGTTCGAGCTGAACCATGCTGGCGCCGTCGCCCTGCCTCGGCCCCAGTTTGGTAATGCGGGTATATCCGCCCTTACGCTCTGCAAACCTCGGTGCGATATCGGAAAAAACCTTTTCTACTACATTTTCCTTGTAGACAAAGGCTAACATCTGTCGTCTGGCAGACAGGTCATTGCGTTTTCCCAGCGTAATGGTTTTCTCAGCCATACCCTGGATTTCCTTCGCCTTGGCCTCGGTAGTAACGATTTTTTCATAATCCAATAAATCGGTCACCAGGTTGCGGAACATTGCCATCCTGTGCGACGACTCTCTATCAAACTTTCTTCCGGATACTTTATGCCTCATTTTTGCCTCTTCCTGCTTGCTACCTATTCGGCAGATTCTTTCTTTTTATTCTTTTTGGGTGCGGAAACCTCTACTTCGTCCTCTTCTCCTCCATCCATACTAATGGAGAAATTGAGACCGAGCGCCTTAAGACGGTCCTGTACTTCCTGGCGGGATTTCTGCCCGAAATTACGCAAACCTAAAAGTTCCTTCTCGCCGGTGCTGACCAGTTCCCCGACGGTACTGATACCGCTGCGGCGCAGGCAGTTCATCGCCCTGACCGACAGGTCGAGCTGTTCTACCGGCATATTAAACAAATCCTGCGGAATCGATGCCCTTAAAGCCTTCTTTTCCTCAGCAATCTGCGAAACCTTGCTGTATTCCACAAACGGCGTTATCTGCTCCAGCAGAATCGAAGCGGCATTACTCATGGCATCCGAAGGAGCCATAGTGCCGTCCGTCCATATCTCTAGAACGAGACGCTCGCGGCTGGAGGTTTCACCGACATGCATCGGTTGAATACTGAAATTAACCTTGCGTACAGGTGTAAATATCGCATCTATGGGTATGGTTCCTACAGACAAATTATCCGTAGACTCGGCAGCTTTGAAACCCATGCCGATTTCCACATCGAAATCCACATAAAAACGGGCTTCCGGCGAATCTACCGTAGCCAGATACAATTCGGGATTTACAATCTCAAAATCCAGCGAGGGATTGATGTCGCTGGCATAGATCGGCCCTTCTTTCTGTTTTTCCAGCGATAACCTGGCAGGTCTTTCGGAAAGCGATTTCAAACGTAATGCCTTGACATTCAGTATGAACTCCAGCACATCTTCTTTCACATGCGGAATGGGAGCGAATTCATGCTGAACACCCTCTACTCTTATTTTCGTAACGGCGGCTCCCGGAAGAAATCCCAGAAGCACACGGCGCAATGCATTACCTACGGTAGTTCCGAACCCCTTTTCCAGCGGTTCGACTATAAAACGCCCGTATTTGTCGTTACTTTCGACACATTCTATATTAGATACAGCTAAACCAAACAAACGCCACCTCCTTGCCAGCCCGCCTATCTTGAGTAGTACTCAACTACAGACGCTATATTATATTTCGCCTCGATATCATCGGGCGTCGGCAAAGATAATACCTTACCAACGATTTTTTCCTTGTCCAGGTTCAACCAACCCGGAACTATTTTGCTGCCGAGAGATTTTGACATTATCTGGTAATATTCACTCTTGACACTCTTGCCGTGCCAGCTAATCACATCCCCTTCTTTTACGAAGCAGGACGGGATATCGGTCTTTTTACCGTTAAGGTCAAAATGGCCGTGCTGTACCAGCTGACGGGCCTGTGCCCTCGAATCGGCAAAGCCGAGACGATAAACTACATTATCAAGACGGCTCTCGAGTAATACCAGCAGGTTTTCACCTGTAA
>CAZGVH010000148.1:0-3017 GCA_964528955.1 uncultured Dehalococcoidales bacterium
ACCAAGGATTGTCATTATCGAAGAACGGCATACAGCAGATGATACGCAGGTACGGCAGGACAGCGGGGCTTGACGGTGTCCGCTGTTCGCCGCATACCTTCAGGCATACATTTGCCAAGAACTATCTGCTGAATGGCGGTGATATCTTCTCTCTGCAGAAGATCTTGGGGCATTCGAGTTTGGCGTCGGTGCGCAATTATTTAAACCTATTCTCGGTGGACGTTAAAAACCAGCACCGGAGATATTCACCGGTGGACAATTTTACCGGGATAAAGAAGGTCCTGCATTGAAAGAAATTCACGAGTAATTGCAAGCTAAATAATATTAATAATTTGACAGATTTAGAATAGTGTGGTATTTATAAGATAACAACTGAATAAACGGCTGGTTTCATCGCCAGATAGACAGAAGCGCGATGGGCCCATTTAGGAGTAAATACTCCTGGATTGGTCTGTCGTTTTTCTTTTATAAGGGGCTGGCGATGAAGAAAAATAATAAAATACAATATACTCTAGCACTGGATGGATACTCCATCGAACAACTTCTGGGAATATACGTCGACAGCCTCTCAGCCGAAAACAGAAGCCCCAAAACTATTTCAAGGTATGTTTACACATTACGGGATTTTAATTATTTCCTTTTATCCAATAATCTTCCTCTAACCGTAAATCAAATCACTAAAAAAGTAATCATAACATATGTCAATCACCTCAAGTCTGTAAAGAAGTGGTCGTCCAGGATTAACTGTTGCAAAGAATATGGCAGTTTGTCCCCTTATACT
This sequence comes from uncultured Dehalococcoidales bacterium, assembly GCA_964528955.1. Lineage (GTDB taxonomy): Bacteria > Chloroflexota > Dehalococcoidia > Dehalococcoidales > UBA5627 > UBA5627. Next base: position 782 of record CAZGVH010000148.1, read on the forward strand.
ATAGAAGGGCACATCAGGGACCTGAAAGCTTTCTGGAGCTGGTTAAGCAAAGAAAAATATATTGATTGTAATATAATGGCGGGTTTTCCATTACCAAAGGTACCTCAATATATAATGAAGATCCCCAGCAAAGAGCAGTTAAAAAAGATCCTGTCGGCGATTGATAAAAACAGTCCTGCAGGATGCAAATACTACTGCATAATGCTGCTTCTATTCGATACCGGTATGCGTATTTCAGAGCTTGTATCCATTCAATTGACAGATGTAGATATGCTGCGTGGGACGATAAAAATATTAGGGAAGGGGCAGAAGGAAAGGGAAGTTCCGTTTTCAAGCGTGGTCAGAAAAGAACTGGGTTACTATATCAAAAATACAAGACCGCATTTATGCCAAAACAGTAATCAGTACCTCTTCCCGAATAGCTATGACCATATTACAGTTTGCAGTGTTCAGCAATATATGAGACGGCTTAGTCAGATTCCTGAACTGAATGACATCAAGTTGCATCCTCATCTGTTTAGACATGCTTGCGCTACCAATATGATTGCCAATGGAGCCAATGTTTACGTTGTTAAAGATATCCTGGGACATGCCAGTTTACAGACGACATTAAAATATACCCATCTGCAGGCAGATGATATTAAAAGAGAGCATAACAAATATTCGCCGGTTAGCGCTCTTATGAAGTAGAATCCAGACTTTGGGTTGGGACAAACGTTGGATGGGATAAAATCATGAAGAATATAAAGCGTTCAAATAAAGTTCAAATCACGTTCACAAGGCGTTCAAGTGATTTAAAAGTGGCGTTCACATTTTGTTCATATACGTCTATTTTCGTTCACGCACCCCCCCTTAATTTATATGGATATATACATTCTGGAAGGAGATAAACAATGGAAGAGTTAACTGCTAATAAAAAAATAAAAATAATTAAATGTTATTTCGATGGTATGCCTTATAAAGATATCTCAAATAATTGCAAAGTAAGCGTCGGTTCGGTGACCAATGTTATAACTGATTTAAAGGAAGGATTAATCCCGGAAGTGACGACTGTTCCTGAGGAAATAGACGTTCTCAGAGACCTGTCAATAAGCCTCAAGCAGAGCGGCATTTCTGTGGTCAAGGCCAATATTGGTTTATCTTTGATTAAAAAACTCAATGATATGGGTATCGAACCTGGTGAAATCGAGAAATGCCATGACCTGCTTACTGTAATGTCTCCACCGGGTATCAATATCTCGGCTATGGCTAAGTCGATATTGTCAATTGAAGCCATAGAAAAGGATACCGGTTTGACCTTTTCCGAACTTGAGGAGAAGGCCTGTAATTTGAAAGAGGAATGTGACAAACTGGCACCTGTCGTCGAAGAACTTCATAAAACGAAGCAGGAATTGGAGATACTGGAACAGGAGAGAGATGTTCTAATAACCAAGAATAAGGAACTGGGTCAACAGAAGGCTGATCTTGAGAAGTCCGTATCCTCTCTTAAGAAAAATGAGATGCTGTTGCAGAAGAACGTAGTTGACTTTGAAGATAGGGCTCACACCGCCGATAAAAAGCTGACCGATGCCAGAAATGATCTGGACATGCTGGAGAAAATTGGTATGAACCAGCAGTATCTAAGCCAGTTTACAATCAAGCTGAAAGATATAGCAGCATATCACAATTTAAAACCGGAAGACCTGGGCAATTACCTGCTGAAGGAACTGAAAGCAATTGATAAAGTACTTACACTCGACTCCCTCATAAAAGAGAAGCAGACTCAGCTGAAGGCTGTAAATAAAGAGATAAGTAAAATACAGGCTGAAGGAGCCGGTTTGCAAGAACATATAGCACAGCTGCAATCCGAAAAAAACGTGATTGAAAGCGAAATTGCCTATCGGCAGAATCAGTTGTCCAAGAGTATCGACTGTCTATCTGCTGCCTCTAAACGAGCGATACAGGAGATCTCAGATACCCTGAAGACGGGGATTGCAGGGAGCCTTCTTGAGGTCGATAAACTCAAGGATAGAGCTGTTAATGCGGGTAAGGAAGTTGGCAAACTGGAAGCCGGTATGGAGACATTAAGCTGGGTTAAGCCTTTGTCTTCTTTAGTCAACGGGGATACTGATATAGATAAAGCTCAATTCCGAATAATCTGCTTGAAGCTACTCAGGGCAATTCTGTTTTGGTTAAACGAATATCCTGAAAATACAACATTAATAGAGATGCATATTACCGATGCCGTAAAGGAGGT
>CAZGVH010000149.1:0-3010 GCA_964528955.1 uncultured Dehalococcoidales bacterium
CGCTGATATTTTCATAGGGGATACCGAACAGCCAGTGCGCCTCGATAACCTCCATCCCTTTATTAAAGAGCGTCGCCGAATCGATAGTCACTTTCCTTCCCATTTTCCACGAAGGGTGTTTCAAAGCCTGTTCCGGCGTAACTTCCTCTAATTGCTCTTTTGTGTACCCCCTGAACGGGCCGCCCGAAGCGGTCAGTATTATCTTTGCGCCTTTTCTTTTTTCCCCCTCGAAACATTGCCAGATGGCGCTGTGCTCGCTGTCTACCGGCAGTATCGCCGCTTTATGCTTTTCCGCTTCCGGCATGATGATGCTTCCAGCGGAAACCAGCGATTCCTTATTGGAAAGGGCAACTTTTTTGCCGGCTCTTACCGCCGCCAGCGTCGGTTTCAGTCCGGCACCTCCCGGTGTGGCGACCACCACGATATCCGCTTCCGGCAGGGCAGACATTTCCTCCATATTAATATAACGCTGATTCGGGAAATCGGTTTGGTCTTTTTTAGCGGAATGATAGTAATATTGCGGTTGGAATTCTTCGATTTGTTCTTTAAGAAGTTTGATATTATCACCGGCGGCAAGCCCGATTATTTTAAACCTGCCGGGCAGGGCGCGCACCACGTCGAGCGTCTGCCTGCCGATAGAGCCGGTGGAGCCTAACACAACCAGATTGGTTATTGAATCTGCCATAATACTAATATAATACAACAATTGGGGATTGGGGGCTATGTGTAGTCCTGTTCACTTTAATCAATAGGGGTTTCTTCCTTTCTCAGACCCTTCAACTGGCTCAGGGCGAACGGAAGAAACAGCATAAACGCCGTTCGTGGTCTTGTCCCACACCTGGGATGAGCCTGTCGAACCATAACGGCGACGAAAATCGAATTGAATCTAGATCCTTCACTTCGTTCAGGATGACGGTTCCCTGAACGTCGTTGCGAGTACGCCGCAGGCGGACGAAGCAATCACTACAATTCCACTTGATTACCCCGCCTCGTATATAATATGCAATCTCTTATCGATTTATAAAAAGGGACTCTTGCATAACCTCATGAATAAAATCGGCGGACGGACATTGTCCGTCCCTACAAAAGATTTTTCCCTAAACGACGAACAACACTACATAATAATAGACAATAACGCCGGTAAAGACAATGCTGTCGATGCGGTCGAGGAAGCCGCCGTGACCGGGCAGGGATTTGCCGGAGTCTTTAATCCCCATATTACGCTTGAAGAGCGATTCGAACAGGTCGCCTATCTGTCCAAATATGCTGATTACGATACCCAGCAGAACGGCGATGCCGTAATTTACCGGCAGGGAGAACAGCCACACCGCCAAAACACTAATGATGACTGCGCCCAGTATTCCGCCCAACGCGCCTTCTATTGTTTTCTTTGGGCTGATAGAGGGAGCTAACAGATGTTTACCCCAGGTCTTGCCGATAAAATAGGCAAAGGTATCGGTTGCGAATGTAACCAGCAAAGCGTAGTAAACCCACTCGCGCCCCATTGCCAGTTCCCTGAGCGCGATATAATGGCTTAAGAGCCAGCCAATATACAGAATTCCCGCCAGCGTCCATACCCAGCTTAAGAAAGCGTTCTCTTTGTTGCGGCGCATTATCATGCCGACAGGCGGGAAGATGATAGCTATAGTAAGAAGTATTGGAATCATGTAGGCAAAATCCAGATGAGGTGAGAAAATAAAGACGATTGTCATAATGATACCGAAAACGGTAAAGGGAACAGCTTCTGAACTGGATGCTGCCACGGTTTTATAGAACTCCAGTGCAGCCAGTCCTCCCCATATGGCAACGGCGATCGTCAGCCACGGCAGCGGAGTATCGAACCAGACGGCGGCGACCAGTACCGGCAAAAGGAGAACGGCAGTTAAAAATCTCTGTTTCAGCATCTATACGCCGCCGAAGCGCCTCTCTCTCCGGCTGAAGGCTATCAAGGCTTTTTCGATTTCTTCAGCCTTGAAATCCGGCCATAAAACGTCGGTAAAATAGAATTCGCTGTATGCCGATTGCCATAGCAGGAAATTACTGATACGCAGGTCTCCGCCGGTACGAACAACCAGGTCTACTTCCGGCAATCCGTCGGTATAGAGGTAACTGCCGAACAGTTTTTCATCGATATCCTGTTCAGGAATCCTGTCCGCAACGATTTTTTTCACGGCGTCCACGATTTCGGCGCGTCCGCCGTAATCGAAAGCCAGGTTTAAAGTCATGGTCGTGTTGTCTTTAGTCAACTCGATAGCATTTGCGATTGCCTCCCTGGTTTCCGGAGACAAATTGTCCAGATGCCCGATATGACATATTTTGACCCCGTTTTTATGGAGCTTGGGGACTTCCTTTTCGAGCGATTTCCCGAGAATATCCAGAATGCCACGTATTTCTTCCTCGGGGCGGTTCCAGTTCTCGGTGGAAAATGAATATAGGGTAACGTATTTTATGCCGTATTTCCCCAATGTTTTCAGCAGTGCAAGTATATTTTGTGTACCGGCGCGATGTCCGGCTTTCCTGGGGAGATTGCGTTTTTTAGCCCACCTGCCATTTCCGTCCATGATGAAAGCTATGTGGTTCGGCAGCGGTGAAATCTTTTTTATCATCGGTAAATAAAATACCTCTATAAAACAGCTTCGAGGATACACCGTTCAAAGCTCAAATACAGAGGTATTATACACTAAACCGCAGGTATTCCGAAATCAGCGGCCTTTTTAAACTTCCATCAGTTCTTTTTCTTTATCTTCCCTGGCTTTATCTGAAAGGGCGATAAAGCTGTCGGTAATCTTTTGTACCTTATCCTGCGCCCGTTTATGGTCATCCTGGGATATTTCCTTGTCTTTTTCCAGCTTCTTCAACTCTTCGGAGGCATCGCGGCGCAAATTACGGATGACTACCTTGCATTCTTCCACCCTTGCCTTGACGATTTTTATCAGTTCCTGGCGTCTTTCGTTCGAAAGCGGAGGAACGGTCAGCTTGATGGCAATTCCATCGTTACTGGATGTAAGTC
>CAZGVH010000150.1:0-3002 GCA_964528955.1 uncultured Dehalococcoidales bacterium
CGCTGCCTCCCCGTTTCAGGACACAGCTTAAAGACGGGCTGGTTTTAATACCCGGCGTGGAAAACTGCATAACTGCGTATACCATGGCCGAGTGGTCCAGAATAGCCGAATCGCTTAATAGTAAAAGCGGGGTCACCCACAGCAAGCTCAGACAATTGAACCGGGCTTTATTCTCTACAGCTTTCCACATCAATGTTGACGGACAGGGCAGAATTAGTTTACCGGTACAGTTAAGGGAACATGCCGGTATAGATGAGGAAGTGATCGTGGTGGGTGCCAACAATTACCTGGAGTTATGGAACAAAGTGGCATGGGAAAACGAAAAAGCCAGCAGCCGTGAAAAGGTGTGGGATATTATCGAGAACATGGAAGAGAATAAAGAGGCTTAATTGATTATGAGGTCATACAAAGTACATATTCCCGTAATGCAGCAAGAAGTCATCGAAGGCCTGGCGGTTCAACCCGGCGGGCGTTACATAGATTGTACGGCAGGAACCGGCGGCCATTCCGGCGCTATACTGAAATACAGTTCGCCCGGCGGTCAGCTTCTCGGTATCGATGCCGACCCATCTGCCGTGGAAATGGCGCGCAAGCGTCTTTCGGGATACGGCAGTTCGGTTGTAATCGAGAATGATAATTTCGTAAACCTGGAAAAGGTATGCGCCAAATACGATTTCATGCCGGTTCACGGCATTTTGTTAGACCTCGGTCTCTCGTCCTTACAGCTTAACGACAACGGACGCGGTTTCAGTTTTCAGTATGCCGCTCCGCTGGATATGCGCTTTAACCCGGAACAGAAGATCACGGCAGCCGATATCGTCAACAGGTATTCCGAAGCGGAACTGGCGCGTATTATCAGGGACTACGGGGAAGAACCCGCAGGCAACCGTATAGCTAGGTTGATAGTTAACGAACGCCCGATAAGCACTACTATCGAACTGGCGAAGATCGTGGAGCAGGCTGTCGGTTTCAAGAGAGGCAGGATTCATCCGGCTACCAGGACCTTCCAGGCTTTAAGAATAGCCGTAAACAATGAACTGGAACATCTGGAATCTACGTTGAAACAGGCTGTCAATCTTTTGGGTTATGAAGGCAGACTGGCAGTCATTACCTATCATTCGCTGGAAGACAGGATCGTAAAGCAGTTTATGCAGCATGAAGCCAAGGATTGTGTCTGTCCTCCCGAAGCTATGGTATGCAACTGCCATCACACGGCAAGTTTAAAACTGATTAATAAAAAAGTAATTACTCCTTCCGTAGAAGAGATAAGCCGCAATCCGCGCAGCCGCAGTGCCAAGCTGAGAATAGCCGAGCGTACAGCAGCTCGCCTGGAATGGGGCGGAATCGCGGAAAAGCACGGCAATACCGGTGAAGAAAACGGTGGTACCTGGCAGAAACCGGTCATGTTAAAAGAAGTCTACGGTATTTCTTTAACCCTTTAAAACGAGAACGCGATGATCTCTTGTATATGGAGGTCTTAAATATGTGAATAATAAAAATAAATATAAGGGAACAAAAATAAGGAGAGGAGGAACCAGATGAATAAACGGTCTATTATAACTTCGATTGATGTTGGCACCACCAAGATCTGCACCACTATAGCCGAAACAACGGGCAATGGCGATGCATATGTTGTCGGTGTTGGTATAACTCCGTCAAACGGGTTACATAAGGGATTGGTAGTCAACATTAACGAAGCCAAAGAAGCGATTCGGAATTCGGTTAGGAAGGCGGAACAGTCGTGTAATTACAAGGTCGAGTCGGCATATGTGGGTGTTACGGGAAGGCATGTGGATTCGGTAAACAACAGGGGAGTGGTGGCCATAACCCGTAATGACAGATTAGTCAGGCCGGATGATTTGAAGAGGGTACTTACCAACGCACAGAGTATCAAGGTACCCAACGACAGGAAACTGTTGCATGTTATTCCCCGCGGTTACTCTGTCGACGGACAGGTCGGAGTAAGGAACCCGGTCGGTATGTACGGTTTCAGATTGGATGTCGAAACGCACATAATTACTGCTGCGGCTACATCGATTCAGAACCTGGTCAAATGTATCAGAGGCATCGGCCTAGATATAGACGACCTGGTACTGGAACCTTTAGCATCCAGCGAAGCTGTTCTGACAGAGGATGAAAAGCAGGTAGGCGTGGTACTGGCCGATATCGGCGGCGGCACCACAGACATCTGTATCTTCAAGGATGGCAGCATCTGGCATAGCGCAATTCTGCCTGTTGCCGGATACCAGCTGACACGCGATATCGCCATCGGTCTCGGTTTACCGTTCGAGGTAGCAGAAGAGATGAAGAGGCGGTACGGCAGCGTCATGCCGGTATACGAAAGCAAAATCGATGCCAACAGCCCGATATCGGAAGACGGTCACGGCGTATCTTACAACGACCTGTGCGATATCATCAGGGCCAGAGTTGAAGAAATCCTGAGACTTATCCTCCTTGAAATGCCCGGTTCGGATTATGAGTCGTTAGTACCGGCAGGTCTCGTCCTTACCGGCGGCAGCTCTAACCTCTCGGGTATTGAGGTTCTTGGACGCGATATCCTGAAACTGCCCGTCAGGGTCGGTTTCCCCAATCGCGTATCCGGTATCACCGATTCATTGAACGATCCTGCTTATGCTACCAGTGTCGGCCTGCTATTATGGGGCGCCAAAAACCAGAATGCCAAGAAGTGGAAGGGCAACTGGTTCGCAGACAGGATGAAACAGGTTACCAGCAAGCTGGTACAAATATTTAAATAAATTTAGAAAATCAGAAAGAAGGGTAGGAGGATAAAAATGGCTAAGACAAGTTTTGTACCAAATCCGGCAAAAATTAAAGTTATCGGCCTTGGCGGCGGCGGCTGCAATGCTGTTACCCGCATGGTCAGAGAAGAAATTCAGGGTGTTGAATTCATTGCAATGAATACCGATGCCCAGGCATTGGCTATAACGGAAGCCCCCATCAGTTGCACCGATCCGCCGACCGCGGTCAATTTCAGCGTATGC
>CAZGVH010000151.1:0-2970 GCA_964528955.1 uncultured Dehalococcoidales bacterium
AATACCTGCTGGGTGGGTGCCGCTTTCAGCAGTAAGAAAGCTAATGCATTGGTTGAAATGAACGATAACGAGCGGTTAATAGCCGTGTCCCCTGTAGGGTATGCCGTTAAGATCCAGTCCTTTATGGATAAATTAATGTCCGGTTTCGGACGACACCATAAGCGGCTTCCGCTAAAGAGTCTTGTAAGCGGTTTAATTAATGAGCAGTCTCCGGGTTGGATGAAGGATTCAATCGAAGTTGCCAGGCTGGCTCCCTCGGCGGTAAACCGCCAGCCGTGGGGATTCGATATCGAAGAAGACGGCATCACCGTCTATATCAGGAGCAAGGGACCGGATACCGGCATTCCTTTCCGATTGGATTGCGGCATTGCCATGCTGCACCTGGAAGTAGCGGCTTTAAATGCCGGATATAAGGGTAAATGGGAGTTCTTACAGTCTCCGCAGGTGGCAAGGTTTAGAGTGGGTTAATTAATCTTTAATCCACCAAGCAATTATTAATACAGTCTTTGCGAGTCCCGACAGGTCGGGACGAAGCAATCTCTACCGATTGATATTTGATAACTTCTGCAGGAATGGACATTGTCCGGTACATGCGGACGACCATTGGTCGTCCCTACGGATTTATACCTTTCCCCACCCCTCCCGTTTAGTTTTGGGAAGGGTAGGGAATTAATTCATATTTAAGCAGCCCCGCCGCCGGCCAAACGCGCTTTGCGCTGTTCCAGCCTCGATTGGGCCTGTGCGATAATGACATCCTTATCGACATCGCTGTTCATATCGCCGAAAACCTGTTCGAACTTGGCATCGGCAACATCGGCGCGCCTCTGGATGCGGTCTGCTACGGCATCGATAGAAACATCGCCGCCGGCGGAAGTGATTTTACCTGCCTGGCGTATAGCCGAGACGGCGCTTTCCTTGGCTTTGGTTGCCCTGTCCATCGCTTCGAGACGCTGAACCTGCTGTACCATGTTCTGATATCTGGTGCGTAGCGTGGAGGTGGCTTCGGCCAGTGCCTGTGCCGTTTTCTGTCCGGTGGTAATCTCCTCATCCTTGGTGGACAGCCGCTGTTCCAAACCGATTAATCTGGCTTCCATCGGCGTTGCCAGGTGGTCGTTCTCCGGTTTATTGTCGCTCAATATGAAATCGATGTTCTGATTGAGTTCCTTGATTTGAGCCTTAAGCTGTTCGGCATCGCGTTTGACCGTTTTCACGTGTCCGGTAGCCGCCGCTGTAGCGTCTTCCAGGTCTTCGAGAGCCGATTCCAAATCCCTGACGTATTGCTTTACAGCTCCGATAGAGTTCAGGTCCACTACCTTATCCAGTAATGCGTGTGCCGCGCTTAGCGCTGCTATACGTGCCTTTTCAAATATACCTGCCATGATATTGCCTCCTTTTATTCCCTGTTTCGTTATATATTTTATAACAGTTTCAAATCAATTATAAGTACCTTTTACCAGCCACGCGACCCGCCGCCGCTGCGCCCTCCACCGCTGAATCCGCCGCCTCGGATGCCTCCGCCACCCCAGCTCGATGACCCACCTCCGCTGCGACTGCCGCCCCAACTCGAAGACCCGCCGCCGCTTCGCGAACCCCAACTAGAAGAGCTTCCTCCGCTACGCCCGCCGGAAGAAGAACCGGAATACCGGGTGCCCCACGAAGAAGGCGGGGCATTTCTTGCCGGGAAAGGTGTCGGGATAAAAATGGGAATAACCGTGCTGGCGTTGTTAAAATCCTTTCTTGCCAGGTTATAGGCCTTCTCCGCCAGTTTTTCGGCTTTTTCGGCCAGTGTAATCCTCATTTCCATATCGTCTACCGTATCGAACAAACGCAGGGAATCCTCTGCGTCTATTAGCGATTTTTTAGCCTGCGCTTTTACCACACCGCTGTGATCCTGAATATACTCTTTAGCTATAGATACTTTGGATGTGGCATCGCGTTTGGCGCTGGCGGCTTTGACGCGCAGCCTCTCCGCTGCTTCGTGTTCGTCGCGTGCCTGAACCAGTATTTTATCGGCGGATTCGTTGGCTTCGCGCGCCAGTTTACATACCATAAAGAAATCCGGTTTTTCCTTATTCAGTTCGCTGCGCGATTCTTCTACTTTCTTTTCGGCAGCTCTTAAGTCGTCTTCCAGGCTTTCACGGATATCGTCATCGTATTTGTTTATATAGTCCCAGGCTTTTTTAATATCGGCTTCGGCAGCGTCGATTTCCGCCGGGAAATCACGTTCAGCCGCTTTCAGATTGGTTTCCAGTTCGGTTATCGATTTTATAAACGACTCGGCTTCGTCAAGCCAGGTATTGCCTTTTTCGACCATATCCATAGCTTTCAGCCAGTCCTGCTGCTCCGTACCGGCAGCTGAAAGCGCTTCATCGTAGGCGTCGCTTGCCCAGTCGATGCGGTTTTCAGCTTCGGTACCGTTGCCGCGGATCGATTCCCAGGTGCTCTCCGCATATTCCATAAACAGCCTGTCGAAGATATCCCTGCCGTTATCAATCTCGCTCTTTACCGTTTCGATACGCGCAGCCAGAGCCGGAATCGCCGTTTGTGTTTCCTGTTTCTTCTGGGGCAGTTCTTCAAGGGTTTTTGTTATGTGTATCGCCTGTTCCATAGCTGCATCGGCATATTGGAGCGCTTCGGAAGGTTGTCTCTTTTTCGATAAAACCTGCGCCTGTTTCAGCGTCGCTTTGCTTTCGGCAATCAATTCGTTTACATAATCCGTCTTGTAGCCTGAATTTTTCAGTTCTTCCTGTTTAGCCAGTATCCCGATTATCGAGTTATCGAAGGCTTCTATTTTCCTAGGTATGGCTTCGATGGCATCCTGGATTTCGGATATCTGTTTTTCTGCGTCGTCTACGGCTTCCCGTGTCTGGCGCAGTCCGTCGAGAATCTTGCGGTATTCCGGTTCGATTACCTTTAGCTGTTCTTCTCCCAGCTTCGGATTTTCCGGGTCTCCGGCGCTGTGTGATAATT
>CAZGVH010000152.1:0-2946 GCA_964528955.1 uncultured Dehalococcoidales bacterium
GGTGAAATCTCCCCTGATATAGAAAATTGCCTGTTCACCTGCCTGTGTGCCAACGTGTTCTGTAACCTTGTCCAGTCCGATAACAAAATCACAATCGGGCGAAAGAGCGTCCTTGGCTTCCAGTTTGGTTTCCAGATTAACCCAGCCGATTATTCCGGCTACGGTCATCAGCACTAAAACTGAGAGAGTAATAAAGCGTTTTTCAGTGAAAAATATTACCAGTTTGCCGAAAATGAAACTGCGTTTCGCCGCTCCGCTTTTAAGGTAATATACTCCCTTTTTCTCTTCCTTGCGACGATCTGCCCACATTACAAGGGTCGGGGCGAACAGCCCCAGGATAACATAAGTGGCGAATATGGCAAACGAGGAGGCAACGGCAAAATCCACAATCGATTCGATATTCGATATGGCATTGGCAATAAAAGCGACGATCGTTGTCAGCATTGCCATAACCAGGGCATTGCCGACCCTGCGGGTGGAATTACCCAGCGCCTGTTCGGGAGGATACCCTTTTCTTCTTTCTTCCCGGTAGCGGTAGATGGAGTGAATGGCGTAGTCGATGCCAAGTACCAGCACTACGATGGGAACAACCAGATCTACAATGGTGGAGTTTTTAATTCCGATAAGATTGGAAAAACCGTTGAGCCATATCAAGACCATTATCAGCCCGCCGCCGCATATAAGAGTTATTAAAAATGAGCGGAAAAACAGGGCAACGATCAATATGATGATAACAATGGCTGCCGCAAGCATGGGGATATTGATGCTGCCCTGGTCTTTTATTTCCAGTTGCATATCGATATTTATTCCCCAAACCTTGAAAACGTCCTGCTGGCTGCGGAATACATCGAGAACATCCCTGCCGAAATACTCCAAAACGATATTGCCGGAATAGGTTTCTCCTGTAACCGATGCATAATCGCCTATGATGTCAGCCTGGTCGGTGTAAACCACGACATTTAAAGCCGGAGAACTCCAAAGTCGGATACCATCATCCGTATTTTCATAGGTTGCTTTAATCGAAAGCGCCTGTTGCAGGCTGGAGGTATAAGAATTGGAAAAAACGGCGAAGACCGCCTGTTTGACCTGTAAATCGGTGGCATTGGAGAGGTCGACGGTATTTTCGCTTTGTAGCACCAGCAATGCGTTTACGGCGTCTGCCAGCGAATAGACTCCTGTACTTATCGTTCCGGTAGTGCTGTTGATGCTTTCGTGCAGGAAAGGAGCCATATCGCTGTTTTTTAATTCTTCCTCTTTTTGCAGTAGCGCATACAGGTTTTCTTGCGTCAGCATGTCGCCGTTTTCAGCTTCAAAGATAAAAATAAGCGTATATACTTCGCTGGGGAAGGTCTGTTCTACTTCTTCGTACCAGATAACGGCATTGTTACCGGATGGATTATCGCTGGCGGTTTCCGTGGGCTGCATGCGTAAAAGCGGAAACAGGAACAGCAATGTAATAATCGATATCAAAATTACAAATGCACGAGAATGATGCCTCAGAAAATCCCCGAGCCAGTGGTAAATGTTTCTGCCGTAACTTGCGTATTTGCTCATGGTTTGAAATTAATTATATATATTTAATCGACAGGGAATTACATATGGCGTTTTATAAAAAGGTAAAAACCTCGCTAAATTATATAGTATACTTGCCGAACAGTAAAACAGTGCTCATTTAAACAGGTATAAAGGGCACAAATCACGCTTTAAGTTCAGATTTCATATTTTATGCGCATTTTATGCTATAATACATTACTTAAATGAGCACAAAAAGATTACTCTCCGGAAATGAAGCCATTGCGCTTGGCGCTTATAACGCCGGTTTGAAGGTTGCCTCTGCCTACCCGGGAACTCCCAGTACCGAAATCCTCGAAACACTAGCTGAGTACAAAGATATATATGCCGAATGGTCGACCAACGAAAAGGTGGCAATGGAAGTGGCTGTCGGTTCATCGTATGCCGGCGCACGCACTCTGGTGTCAATGAAGCATGTCGGCTTGAATGTAGCTGCTGACCCTTTTATGGCGGTTGCCATAACCGGAATTAACGGTGGATTGGTAATAATCTCAGCCGACGACCCCGGAGCGATGAGTTCCCAGAACGAACAGGATAACCGTCATTTCGCTAAACTGGCAAAAATTCCGATGCTTGAACCTTCGGACAGCCAGGAAGCCTACGATATGATAAAGGCTGCTTTCGATATTTCCGAGCAGTTCGATACCCCGGTAATGGTACGCACGACAACCCGCATTTCACATTCGAAAACAGTTGTGGAAACGGGAAGCGTTATCCGTCAACAGCCTGAAGCAAAGAGTTTCAATTATAATTTCCGCAAATATATCATGCTGCCGGCGAATGCGCGCGGCAGGCGTCCCCTGGTAGAGGAAAGAATTAATAAACTATCCGCCTATTCCGAAACGTCCCCTTTTAATACCATCTATACGGGCAGCAGTGAATTAGGTATAATCACCAGTGGAATGGCATACCAATACGTAAAAGAAGTGTTCCCTGAGGCGTCCGTGCTTAAACTGGGATTTTCATACCCGATGCCGGAAAAGTTGATCCGGGAGTTTGCCTCAAAGGTTAAAAAGCTGCTGGTTATAGAAGAGCTCGACCCGTTTATCGAGGAGTATGTAGAAACTCTTGGAATTGATGTAAGCGGCAAGGAATTTATTCCGATCATCGGCGAACTGACACCCGATGTAATAGAAAAAGCCGGATACTCAATGGGATTATTGTCAACGGGTAAGGGTTGTAAAATCGACTATCAAATGCCGAAGCTGCCGGGCAGGTTCCCGTTGTTATGCCCCGGATGTCCTCACAGCGGTCTTTTCTATGTTTTAAGCAATTTAGGTCAGCGCAGTACGATTCCCGGCAAGAAGCAGCGTGAACCGAAGTTGATAATTACCGGCGATATCGGCTGCTACACGCTGGGAGCCTTATCTCCGC
>CAZGVH010000153.1:0-2911 GCA_964528955.1 uncultured Dehalococcoidales bacterium
ATTGTTGGAGCTCAATGGGGGGATGAGGGTAAAGGCAAGGTAGTCGATATGCTGTCTGAGAAGGCTCAGGTAGTGGTGCGGTTTTCCGGCGGGGATAATGCCGGTCATACGGTTATCAATCCGTCAGGGGAGTTTAAATTGCATCTTGTTCCTTCCGGGATATTCTATCCGGGAGTTACCTGTGTTATCGGTAACGGCGTAGTGGTAAATCCTTCCAAACTTATCGAGGAAATCGATGCCCTGAACCAGTGCGGAGTGGATACAGAACGGCTTGTCATCAGCGACAGGGCGCATATCGTTATGCCTTATCATATAATTATAGACGAACTGGAAGAGAAGTCGCGCGCCGGTAAAGCCCTGGGAACTACCAAGCGCGGTATTGGCCCGGCTTTTACAGATAAAATTGCCAGGCAGGGTATCAGGATTGGCGAACTCCTCGATAGAAAGGGTTTAAAGGAACGTCTTAGTATGGTGATCGAAACTAAGAATGATATCCTGACCAAGATATACGGAGCCGCACCCCTTTCTCTTTCGGAGATTTATGCACAGTGCTGCGAATACGGGGACCGACTGGCGCCGTATATTAAAGAAACGATTACACTGCTCAGAGATGCGCAGAAGAGAAATGATTTGATTATTCTCGAAGGAGCGCAGGGTGCGCTTCTCGACCCCGATTTCGGCACTTACCCGTATGCCACATCATCCTCGCCCTTATCGGGAGGCGGCTGCCTGGGTTCTGGTATCGCACCGACCAGCATCGACAGGGTACTCGGTGTTTACAAAGCTTATTGCACCAGGGTCGGCAGCGGGCCGATGCCTACCGAACTGAACGATGAAGTCGGCGAGACAATTCGTGTTATAGCGCATGAATTCGGCACTACTACCGGCAGACCGCGCCGCTGCGGCTGGTTCGATGGAGTTGCCGCCCGTTTTTCCAGCCAGTTAAACGGTTTTACCGGCGGCATTATTACCCGCATCGATGTTCTCGACAAACTGCCGAAGCTGAAGATTTGTACCGCTTATGAACTCGACGGCAAGATTATCGATTATATTCCTGCCAGCGTTTCCGAATACGACAGGTGCAAACCGGTTTATGAGGAACTGGACGGATGGCAGACTTCTACCGACCATATCCGCAAATACCAGGATTTGCCGGTACAGGCCAGGAAGTATATCAAGCGCATGGAAGATTTCATGGATTGCCCGGTCAATTTCGCCTGCATCGGCCCCACCAGGGAACAGACGATACCATTGAATCCGATTTTTTAAAAACCAATCATAATGGCAATCATTAAGGGCTCGGAGTTATCTTCGAGCCTTTTGTGTATAATTTAAATAATAGTATTTATCAAGTATATATGAGTGATATATAATTCCAGTATTATGAATAAAAACAAATTAAACGAATTCTCCCGCGATATTTATAACCTTTTAATTGTAAGTTATCCAAATTGGATTGAATTAATAAATAACGACCCATATCAGGACAGCGCATTATATTTAAAAATCCCTTCTCCCCTGAATAATACCAATGTTCTGGAAATTGATACGCTTAATTACGAAATAACAGTTGGATTTGGTGCTTATCATGAGCACTTCGGATGGAGCGGTGTATCTAATGAATAAGCTTTCCAGAAAGCTAAGGTTATGATTGATAATATAATAAATGACACTTTAATTGTTGCTTCCGTATATAAAAATGAAAATTACAGTAAAAATCGTATATCCACAACCGTGAATATCGAGGAGTTGGAAGAATTTCGTCAAGAGAATTTTGAATTTAACCACTTCATCGGTTGGTCAAAAAATGTTGCATGATGACAAATTAACAGTCCCACCCGTAGGGACGGGCATTGCCCGTCCGCCAGATACGAAAACATAAATGCGGACGACCCTTTGTTGTCCCTACGTTTTTTGACATAAGGTCTATTCGGTAAAGATTGCTTCGCCTTCCCTGTCGGGAATGGACTCGCAATGACAGTATGCAAATAAGGGCAGGAAGAAGCACTTCGCGGTTCTCTCCCTTTAGCAAAGGGAGAATAAGAGGGATTTTAATGCCATCCGTTATCCGCCGCCGTTATGGTTCGACAGGCTCATCCCGAACGGCTTTTTATTATTTGCCATTGCAAGACCCGATATAATCGGGGCGCGGCAATCTCTCCCGTTGACTTATTTGATGTCCAGTGCGAAGTGGGGTAATTAGAGGGTATCGTAGGGATTGCTTCATCCCGACCTGTCAGGATTCGCAACGACGGATAATGCATTGTCATGCTGGGTTTGATATGGGTATAAAAAACCGCTCGCCCTGAGTTTATCGAAGGGTTGAACGAGCGGATTTATTAATTCATCAATTACGGTTAGCAGACTGGCAGATCCATCCTGTATTTCTTGAGCGTCTCTTTTATCAGGTTAGCCGTACTATCATCCGGCTCGTACAGCGGAGGGCGTGGGCTGCCTACCCTGAAGCCGATCTGATTCATGGCATACTTGATGGGTATCGGGTTAGCTACCTTGAAAAGTACGTCTATCAGCGGTATCAGCTGGCGGTGTATCTTGGCTGCCTTTGCCGTATCTCTGGCTAAAAAGCTGTCTATCATCTCGTGCAGCTGCTTGCCGATAATATTGGAAGCCACGCTTACAACCCCGTAACCGCCCAGCGCCAGTATCGGCAGCGTATCGTTATCGTTGCCGCTCCATACCAGGAAATCGTCATCGGTATTCTCTATGATGCGGCTGATTTCATTCAGGTTGCCGCTGGCTTCCTTGATCCCGATAATATTTTCTATCTTGCTGAGCTTGACGACGGTATCGGATGTCAGGCTGGCAACCGTTCTCGACGGCACGTTATAAAGTATACAGGGAAGCTTGGTGCTTTCCGCAATTGCCTTGAAATGCCGGTATAAACCATCCT
>CAZGVH010000154.1:0-2899 GCA_964528955.1 uncultured Dehalococcoidales bacterium
CGTCAGGTTGTGGCCCTGAAGATCGAGGGTTCAAATCCCTCCACTCACCCCATCTTTAATCCCCTCTTTAAGTTATTTAGCCATTCTATCTAATTCATTTTAACGGAGGATTTTACATGAACGAAGAAAATACCTCAAAGAACCTGATGGAATCGTTTGCCGGAGAATCGCAGGCAAGAATGAAATACCTGGCCTATTCCAAAAAAGCGGAAGCGGAAGGCAGGGCAAATATCGCTAAATTGTTTAAAGTAGCCTCCGATGCGGAAACCATCCACGCTTTAAAGGAATTCGGACTGGCAGGCAAAATCTGTTCTACCGCTGATAATATCAATGACGCCATCGGCGGCGAAACGCACGAATATACCGAAATGTATCCCGCTTTTTTAAAGCAAGCCGAAACTGAAGGCAACAAAGCCGCCGCTACGGCATTCAGATTTGCTATGAAAGCGGAGGAAGTCCACGCCAAACTGTATAAAGAAGCCCTGGAAAATATCGACAAAGACGGTGAAGAAGAATTCTACTATCTGTGTCCGGTATGCGGGAATATAGAAAAATATCGTCCCGAAAAATGCAGCATCTGCGGTGTTTCCGGGGATTTGTTTATTAAGTATTAATATTTAATGTCATTGCGGGGACGACGCAGGAGGACGAAGCATCTTGTTCGAATAGAAATAAAAAATCCGTTCGCCCTGAGTATGTCGAAGGGTCTAAAAACGGATTTTGACCTCTTTAATAATATTGTCGCCGTTATGGTTCGATCCCGATGAATCGGGACTTCGTCATCCCTTACCAATTTATATGAGATTCATTCGTCTTCGCCTCAGAAAGACAATGTGTAGGGACGACGCGGCAATCTCTTTGTGGTTTTCTAGTCAAACCATCGATATTACTAATGCGAAGTTAAGATAGCTTCAACAGGATAAATCGGGTTTTCTCAAGTATGGTATTTTCAAAATCTCAATCCACACACTTTTGACGCTACTCCTACCGCAAAGTATAATTAACAAGTCTTAGAGTGCGCCTGTAGCTCAGTGGATAGAGCACTGGTCTTCGAAACCAGGTGTCGTGGGTTCGAATCCCCCCAGGCGCGCCACTTATTATGTAAATAAGTCATTATAATACGGAGAAAATTAATGGCTGACAGTTTTAAGGAAATTACTCGCCTGTATCAATCCATTGCTAAATCAGTTACCAATACTGAGGGATACTTTGCTACGCCGGATTATCAAAAGACGGAAGAAATAAACAGCATCGCCTATAAGAAAATCGAACCGTTATGTAAATCTCTGATAGAAGTCTTGCAGTGTAAAAGCAGCGGTGATGATTTCGCCCTGCCCGGTTTGCAGTCTAAAGTAGGTTTTTATAATCGCATCCTGAAGAAACAATCGAAAGAAAAATTGCCATCGGATATCATTAATGAAATCGATAACATAATCAAAATTTCCTTTCTGCTGGGTTTGACCAGCCATTTATACCTTCTCGATAATCCAACCCGCAACGGATTTGAGAATGCGGACGCCGCAGCCGTAATGAAAACGCTTGCTCCTTATTTAATGGCGTCCAGCGGCAAAATGAGGAAATATAACAAGAAGTTCAATACCATACCGATTTTGATTTTCGAAAATTACTTTGATAATCATATTGCTTCGGTTCTAAACGGCAAACTCGACCTCGGATTGCTGCAATGCGCCTCCGCCCGCAACTATTTTACCAATCTCTTTTTCGCAGGCGCACGTTTTGGTGAAATGCTGGATAAAGACACCAAAAAGCCCGATGTTTAATATCATCTCCAGGTAATTACTGCGACAAATATCCGTTGACTGAAATCCTCCCGACCTCCTAGAATAAGAACAAATGTTCCAGGAGGTTTTATTTTATGTGGAAAATCGACAGGGGTTCTGCAACTGGCACTACCACAGCTGTTTATTCCGATGCGCTGGATTGGATTACGACCGAAATGGGTGAAAAGACGATCCTGCTGAAAAATACCGGCTCTACCGCTTCCCTCAATTACAAATTGATGGGTTATGCCGCAGAAAACGGAATAGCGGTTGAAATTGTTGCGGAGAATACTCTATTACCAGGCGAAATCGCACAACTGCACTATAAACGGCAATGGCACCGCCTTGTTTTACAGGTTGTAAACGGCAGCGGTGAAACGGATTACCAGGTAGATTATGAAGGACAGGGAGCGTAGTAATGACCAATAAATACCATTCCGATACTCAGGAAAAGACTGATACTATTATTTATAGCCCTTCTTTACAGGATTCGGGGAATCTTGTCGTTGAAACAGGGGTAATTACGGCAACATCGAAACAGGCAACGGCAGATTACAGCGCCAATTTGATAACCTCCAATCCTTCCGATTCCAGATTGAAGGTTCGACGTCTGTGCCAGAGGCTGAATATTCATATCGACAGTTTTAGCGGCGACCTTGCGGCAACGAAGCTCTGTTACTCGATTGAAGTAAACGGTATAGAAAGAGCGATGGGAGAATTCACTGCCGTGGGTGCAGATAACCCGGTCGCCTGGGATTTGACGGACGGGCAATTCAACCTTGGTACCGTAAATACGATAGATGTTTTCCTTTGGGTCGATAGAGGCGCTGCCGAAATCAGCGTTGTGCAGTTGTGGCAAGGGGTTGGAACTTGCACAACCGGCTGGTCATCATTCCCTCTTGAAGTTTACCATAAGGGTCTCGCCCAGGTTTCGGCTAACTTTACGCGTGTGGGTACAGGCACCCCGGGTTTACATTTGTTGCCATTGGGTTCGTTAGCTTCAATGTCAGAAGCAATACAAAGTGATATATCAAGTAAGTTAAGTATTTTTAATGGGTGTGCCCTATTTCGTTTAAGAGGCACTATAGCCTCTGATTTAAATTATTTAAATATAGTAA
>CAZGVH010000155.1:0-2896 GCA_964528955.1 uncultured Dehalococcoidales bacterium
CGCTTTTGCTTCGGTTGGCGCCTATCTTACCGACGGGCATACCGGAGAAAAATCCATATTAAAACCAGCCAGGATTCGCGGCGTCGAATCTTGCGGCATGGTCTGCTCCGAGATGGAGCTAGGCATGTCTAAAAACCACGAAGGGATACTGGTGTTGGCTAATGATGCTCCGCTGGGCAAACCGCTGGCTGAATTTTTATCCGATATCGTGCTGGATATCGATGTTACTCCCAACCGCCCCGATCTGCTTTCAATAATCGGAGTTGCCTGGGAAGTGGCAGCCATCACCGGCAAAAAAGTGAAAATACCCGATTTAACATACGAAGAAGCCGGGGATGCAATCGGGAATCAGGTCTCGATAGCAATCGCCGATGAGGATTTATGCCCTCGTTATTGTGCCAGCTTGATAAGCGGCGTGAAAATTGGCGAGTCGCCGGAGTGGTTGAAACAGAGATTAATTGCCTGCGGGCTGCGCCCCATCAGCAATATTGTCGATGTTACCAATTATGTGATGTTCGAATACGGGCAGCCGCTTCACAGCTTCGATTGGGATAAGATCAAGACGAAGAAAATAGTCGTCCGCCGCGCCGTAAACGGCGAGGTAATGCAGACGCTGGACGATATCGAACGCAAACTGAGCGATAATACGCTGATGATCACCGACGGCGAAAAATCGGTGGCGATTGCCGGTGTTATGGGTGGTGCCAACAGTGATATAGCGGAAAACACCACATCTATACTTTTGGAATCGGCTAACTTCAACGCCGCCAACATTCACTATACTAGTCATAACCTGAAGCTGGTGAGCGAAGCCAGTATGCGCTTCGAGAGGGGTATCCGTCCCGATTTAACGGTTTATGCACTTAGAAGAGCGACACAGTTGATTCTGCAGCTTGCCGGAGGAAAAGCGGCAAAAGGTATTGTCGATGTATATCCGCAGAAGCAGGAACGCAAGTCCCTTAGCTTGCGCCGCAGCGAAATAAAACGCATCTTGGGTGTCGAATTCAGCGACGAACAGATAGCCGGTACGCTTACATCATTGGGTTTTGAGGTGGCTTGTTCCAATGCGGAATATACGGTTAAACCCCCTTACTGGCGCAGCGATATCAATATCGAAGTCGATTTGATCGAGGAACTGGCGCGTATCATCGGCTATGAAAATATTCCTACCACGCTGCTCAGCGGCTCGATTGCGCACCAGGAACCGAACCAGTTGATGGATTTAAAGAGTACGGTCAGAAAAACACTGGTTGGTTTTGGCTTCCAGGAAATTATCACCTATTCGTTAACCAATAAAGAAATGCTGGTGAAAGCGTATGCTTCGAATAATTTATACAAGGAACCGGTAAAATTATCCAATGCCATGAGCGCTGAACAGGAATATCTGCGCACCAATTTGAGGAGCGGCCTTTTATCGGTACTGGAATCCAATTTAAAGCATGAAGACGGGCCGATACGTATCTTCGAACTCAACCACATCTATATTAAACGTGAAAACGACCTGCCGGAAGAACCGGAGATGCTGTGCGGTTTGATGTATAATCCGGAGGAAGAAAAGTCGTGGCCGGTACATACCCCGCCCTTTGATTTCTTCTCTGTTAAGGGTGTTATCGAAAGCCTGCTCGCATATGTGAATGTAAAAGCGGATTTCCGCGAAGCCAGTGACGATAGCTTGCGTCCGGGCAGACAGGCCGAGGTTATCGTTAACGGCAATAAGCTGGGCGTTATCGGGGAAGTGCATCCCAAGGTGGCTGCCGCATTCGATATTACGCAAAAAGTATATATGTTCGAAATCAACGTTTCGTCCCTACTGTCGTATGCCATGCAGGGCAAGAGCTATCATTCCATAGCCCGCTTCCCGTCGGTAATCAGGGATATTGCCCTGGTGCTGGAAAGTGGCGTAACGAACAAGCAGGTTATAGATATCGTCCGTAAGTTCTCGCTGGTAACAGAAGTAACCCTGTTCGATGTTTACAGCGGCAAGCAGGTGGAAGCCGGTAAGAAATCGTTAGCCTACAGGCTTATCTTCCAGTCTTCCGAGCACACTTTAACGGATGTGGAAGTGGATAAAGTGCTCGAACAGATATTGAAGAAGCTGGAAGGCGCACTCGGAGCGACGCTGAGAGCATAGTAATTCGATTTTCGTAAATCATTATCGCCTTACCGGATACAGGTAGGGCGATTTTGTTTTACGGCGATTAATCTTGTCGTCGTTACGTATCCCGACGTATCATATTCAGTAGTGTGATGGTGTGGAGAAGTCCCTCATCCGTCAGACCGATTTATCGGTCTGACACCTTCCCCAAGGGGAAGCAAATTACAGGCTTCCCTCGGGGGAAGCTGTCGAATGAAATGAGACTGATGAGGGATTATGGATTATATAAACCTCCTTTACCTGTTTATCAATACTAAAAGTCTGCAATTACAACTATTTACGACCTTCTATAAGCGTGTTAATATACTATACTTGTATATACAAAGCTTTTCATTAATAAAAAAGAGGAATAAAAAATGAGAAAGTACGGTTATTTATCTCTATTGCTGGTATGTCTGATGGTCTTGATACCGATGCTGGGCGCCTGTACGGTAGGTTCGGGTACGGTAAAAAACGGGGTAGAGTACAATTCATCGACAAAGATGGCGATGCTGTATGACGAATTTACCGGCTACAAGCAGACGCATATCGATGTCGGGGAGAATGAAACCGTAGAGGTGGTCGTCAGCATTGTTACCGAAAGGGGTTCCATCGATGCCTATATTGCGAAGGACAACGATATTACAAACAGCAGTTACGAAGGACATGATATCCCGACTATGACTTTTACGGTAACGCTATCTGAACCGGGGCGTTATACCGTCCGCGTCGATGCCGAAAAGCATACCGGAAGCTATTCCT
>CAZGVH010000156.1:0-2890 GCA_964528955.1 uncultured Dehalococcoidales bacterium
CGACACGCGGTTTAGGAAACCGCTGCTCTATCCACTGAGCTACAGGGGCATATCGGAAAATATCAACAGCTTTCGGACAAATCTTTCGGCTGCTGACACAGAAATTGTATCAATAAAGCTGTTTTTTGGCAACTGGAAGCTAAATCCTAATTGCCCGACCGTTTTAACCTTTAATTTTTTAATTATCTTTTAATAGCCTGTCAACCAATTCAGGCAAGCTCGTTTTATTGCTACAGATGGTAAAAACTGGACTTAAGTACTATTTTCTGTCAAAAAACTATTGACATCAGGCATAAACAGTAGTACCTTCAAATAAGGAATTGTTTTATTTCCTATCCTGTTATCCCGGTTATGTAAAAAAGGGGAGGATAAAAAAGGAGTGAAAAGGCTATATTTTCTATCGCTTTGTCTCCTGCTTCTGTTTGCCTTCCCGTCATCCGCCGTTTCAGCCGCTGAAGGGTTATTTGCCACCGAAAATCCGGTAACTGTCAGGATTGGCATATACGAAAACGAACCCAAAATATTTACGGATAACGAAGGTAATGCTACCGGATTCTGGGCTGAAATAACCGAATATATTGCTCAGGAAGAGGGCTGGGATATCGAGTGGGTGCACGGCAGCTGGGATGAATGCCTGAATATGCTGGCAAACGGCGAAATCGATATCATGCCCGATGTCGCCTATACCGAAGCGCGCGCCCTGCTGTATGAATTTTCCGAGGTATCGGTACTGACGAGCTGGTCTATTGTCTATACCGGAAGCGGTGTCGAAATCGGCTCCATCCTCGATCTCGAAGGTAAGACCATCGCCGTATTGAAAGGAAGCGTCAATGTCGAAGGCCCCGAAGGTATCAAGGCTCTGGTAGAAGCCTTTCATATAAACTGTTCTTTTATCGAGCTTAACAGCTATATCGAGGTATTTGAAATGGTATCAAATTCAGGAGCGGATGCCGGCGTTGTCAGCAAGGATTTCGGTAATACTCATGAAGAAGAGTACAATGTCAGCAAAACTCCGGTAATCTTCCAGCCTTCGCAAATTTATTATGCCTTTACTATAGACAATCCCTTGAACGATTATCTAATCGAGACAATCGATGCCGATATCGCGGAATTAAAAGCCGATAAAAATTCCACATATTACGATAAACAGGAAAAGTGGTTCGGCGGCGCCATCGAAAAAAATGTCATCCCCTCCTGGATCTGGTGGACTTCGGGCGGACTGATGTTATCGCTACTTCTGCTTGGCGGAGGCAGCATTTTTCTGCGGTCGCAGGTCAGGTCACGAACGAAGGAACTGACGGAGGAAGTAATCAAGCGCCGGCAAGCTGAGGCAGACCTGGTAGAGTCCTACGGCAAATTGGAAGAGCTGGTGAAGGAGCGTACAAGAGAACTGAAGGAAAAAACCGATGCGCTGGAAGAAGCCAATGCCCATCTCCAGGAAGTGAACCGTCATAAATCGGTGTTTCTGGCTAATATGAGCCATGAATTGAGAACGCCCTTAAATTCCATTATAGGATATACCAAGTTAATGTATGACGGGCTTGAGGGCGATATCAACGAAGAACAAAAGCAGGATCTGCTGGCTGTTTACAATAACGGAAAGAACCTTCTGGAATTGATAAACGGTCTGCTCGACCTTTCCAAGATAGAAGCGGGCAAGATGATAATGGCATATGAAGTATTCCCTGTCCCCGCTTTAATAAATGAAATAATCACGACGATAGAGCCGCTGGCAAAAGAAAAGGGATTAAAACTGACATACAATATCGACCCTGCAATAGACCATATTTATGCCGACAGGGCCAAGATCAGGCAGGTGTTATTGAACATACTCGGGAATTCGGTCAAGTTTACGCCGACGGGCGGCATCGAACTGGATATAACCGCCGGTGATGATAATTATATCTTCTCCGTGACCGATACCGGTATCGGGATCGAAAAAAAGAATCTGGAAGTTGTCTTCGACAGCTTCGTTCAGGTAGGCCCGGCGCAAATAGCCGGCTATGCCGGTACCGGCCTGGGGTTGGCTGTATGCAAACAGTTTATCGAGATGCAGGGTGGCAGAATATGGGCGGAAAGCGAAAAAGGAAAAGGAAGCAAGTTCATATTTACGCTGCCCAAGAACAAAAAATTAATTCTGAATAGTTGAATCCGGGGGGTAGATTAATTGAAATGGATAATATGGCAAAGAAAATACTGATTGTAGACGATAATGACGACGGCAGGCGACTGGTCGGCAAGGTGTTGAAAATGCATGGCTACCAGGTTATCGGAGTAGCCACAGGTGAGGATGCCGTAATTAAAGCGCAATCCGAACTCCCCGACCTGATTCTGATGGATATCAGGCTACCGGGCGGTATCGACGGGCTCGAAGCTACCCGTCGCATAAAAGCCGCGCCGGAAACTGCTCATATCGTAATCCTGGCGCTCACTGCCAGTGTAAGACCCGAAGATATTCAGGCGGCTCTGGATGCCGGTTGTAGCGGCTTTGCCCGCAAGCCGATAGACATAGATGAACTGCCCAAACAGGTAGATGAATACATTAAAGGCGCCCCATTAAAATAGCGATGCAATCATTAAAACCTTGCATGGCGGGGAGAAACAGATATGAAAGTCTTGATTGTAGAAGATAACGAAGACAACCGGAACTTGTTGACGAAACAATTTCGCGCTTTCGGGCATGAAATAAAAACTGCCAGTAACGGGGCCGAAGCTTTAAAACAGGCTCTCGAAGATATGCCCGACATACTGGTCAGCGATATCCAGATGCCGGAAATGGATGGCTATCAGCTATGCCGCGAATGGAAGCAAAATGACAAACTCAAAGATATCCCGGTTGTTTTTTATACTGCTACTTATACATCTGCTGAGGATGAAAAATTTGCCTTGG
>CAZGVH010000157.1:0-2888 GCA_964528955.1 uncultured Dehalococcoidales bacterium
TGCCTTACCACTTGGCTACGTCGCCACCTCTTTTTTTATGGAGCGGAAGACGAGATTCGAACTCGCGACCTCCTCCTTGGCAAGGAGGCATTCTACCGCTGAACTACTTCCGCATGCTCCATTTGGTGCCGAGAGAGAGATTTGAACTCTCACAAGCTTGCGCTCACTAGCCCCTCAAGCTAGCGTGTCTGCCATTCCACCATCTCGGCATGGCAGGAGTGAGAGGATTCGAACCCCTGACCGACGGTTTTGGAGACCGCTGCTCTACCGGACTGAGCTACACTCCTAGGACTCCATCTAGCAGCATTTATGATACTACGAGAATGCCGTAGTTGTCAAAAATGATACGCTGTTCTTGTATGTTATCAAATAACTTCCGTAGCGGTAAAAATTTACCGTGTATCGTCTATCAGTTAAGCCATTATCGCCGGCTCCGGGATTATTAATTGTCAATTGCCGGTTGAGGACTGCGCTTAGCTTCACTAATGGGTATGAACGGCAATCCCGTCCAAAAATATGTCTATAGCTTGTCTAAGGTATTGTTCAGTGGTGAGCTTGCTCTCGGGGAAAAAATCCTGAGCCAGAAAGTGCATAATAGCCGTATACATCATAGAGCGTGCCGCCACCTCGGTGTTGTGCGGTTTCAGATTGCCTGAAGCGATATTTGCTTCCAGATATGAACTTAATAGTTTTATACCCTCGGCAGGTATAATAACCCATGATTGATTAAGCGACTGATTGATGCGCATTTCGTTGAATACGATATTCACAAGCTCTTTTTTATCTCTCAACAATTCATAGAACCCGCTGGCAACGGTATACAGGACATCGCGGACCGGTTTGGTATCCCTGATATTCAGTATATCGCGTAAAGGGACCAAAAAACTGTGCCTCTCGAAGACGGCGATCAGCAACTCGTCTTTAGAGGCAAAATAGTGGTACATCAATCCCAGCGAAGTCCCGGCGGCTTCGGATATATCCTTGATGGTCGTATTGCTGAAACCTTTTTCGGCGAATAATTTAAGCGCCGTATCTATGATCTGGTTGCGCCTGATGGCAGCCTGTTCCGCTTTTGTAGGTTTCTTTTCTTTTGCGATTTTCATTAAATGCTCACTCAGGATCGAATTTGCCATATTATACCACATAATGATTTGCCAAAACCCGATATTGAGGATTTATTTATGTATCCTGAACTGCCATTCGAATCGTAATAGCTTCAGTTTATATAATGGCAGTTACCGGATACTCTTATAATCTAACAGCTTATCGTTTGTGCTGATTTATTCTTTTTGAAAACCGAAAGCGTCGATAAGATAAGCATAACTGCTGCGATAACCAGGAGATTCAGAATTTCATAAGATATCGAGTTTTCACCGTAAAATATTCTCAGCGTACCGCTGCCGAAGTAGGTAGCCGGCAGATAATCGCTTATCAAAGAATAAAACGACGGCAGAATTTCCTTTGAGTAGATCAGTCCCGAACAAACCAGTTGCAATGGGAAGAGCAAAGCAACGATTAGCATACCCGTCATTCCGAACCAGTTGGTAAAGGCCTGTATTACATACAGGAATGTGAAAAATCCCACGGATAACAGTAACCAGACTAATCCGATATTGATGCTGAATGGTATACCGAAGCAGGCGAGTAGTCCGATTACCACGCCCGGTATTACCAGTGAAATTATTACATTGGTAATCAGTTGAGATGCGAGTATATTGCCGTTTGAAAATTCGCCGCCCAGTGATTTATATGTGAAGAGATGCAGAATAGTCATCAGAACACAGCTGACGAAATATATAAGAAAGATGAAAAAAGGTAAAACAGTCTGAGCGAAGCCGTCGGCGTTATTTACCTTTTGGATATCTGCAGTAATGGAGTTGTAATTAAGGGTGTCGAATGCCTGGGTAATATATCCTGAAATCTGTGTCTGTACGTCTTCCGGTAAAGAAAGCTGACCGAGTACTGCCGAGGAATTCTGTTTTAAAGTCTCCCTGACAACATCGAAAGACGATTCGTTCAGAATTTGATTAATGTTTATTGATGTGGATTCCATTACCTGCTTGGTCATGCCGGGTGCGGCTTGATTGATATAGTACGATATCTGCGCGCCGCCTTGCTGGATCTTAAGCGTAAAGTCGGAAGGAATATAGACT
Organism: uncultured Dehalococcoidales bacterium; assembly: GCA_964528955.1. Classification (GTDB taxonomy): domain Bacteria; phylum Chloroflexota; class Dehalococcoidia; order Dehalococcoidales; family UBA5627; genus UBA5627. The sequence continues at coordinate 2,154 of CAZGVH010000157.1, forward strand.
ACCATGTTATAGACGCCGTTTTCCATTTCATCGATGGCGTCTTCCAACTCGGATAATTTCTCGGTTTTAAACGGTAAAATGGTGAGCAGTTTGGACGAAACTTCACTGCCCAGAATTGTATCTTCGTTTACCACTGCGATTGATAAATCGGTAATCCTGGTGTTGCCTTCTCTGATAGCCGGAATTGCGATACTCAGGTAGATTATCTGGAATATTATCGGAACGAGAAGACCTAGCATAAACATTTTGTTCTTTGTCAGTTTTTTAAAAAGCCTCATATAAAACCTTCCTTTATTTTCTGTCCGTTATAAAATTCATTGAACAATCAATCAATAAAACTATGATTAATTATATCACTAATAAAGGCGATGTCAATATGCTCTCTGAAAACTTGCTGTCAACACTGTGACAATGGGTTGTCAGGGGCATTTGTCAAGGCATTATTCATTTATCCAGCAAGTTGGGATTATATGATTTAAAGCCGGAAAGTTCCTGAACGGCTATTTGCTGGAAAGGTCTTGACAATAGCTATTTACACTATTTATGTAATCAATGCTAAAATATCCACAAATAAAAAGGGGGGTGACCTGTTGTATCAGAAAACGGTACTGGATAACGGATTGAGAGTAGTTACTGAAAGCATGCCGCAAACCTATTCGGTTTCCATATGTATTTTTACAGGAGTCGGTTCGAGATATGAAAAGGATAAAATTGCCGGCGTTTCGCATTTTATCG
>CAZGVH010000158.1:0-2882 GCA_964528955.1 uncultured Dehalococcoidales bacterium
TCAGGGTATCGTCGCACAGCCAGACAAAATCATTGTTGTTATCTATGGTCCAGGCTACATTGGAGCCCTGGGTTAACCACAGTTCATCAGTAGAGCAGGCAGCCTGATTATTTTCAACCTGGTCCCACTCGGTATCCATAATATCATAGAGCAGGTAGCGGGCGGCATCGCCGTCAGCATCAATAACGAACAGGGTGTCATCGGCGGAGACTTTGATGTCGACCAGAGCGTCAACTTCGGGTAAATAAGCAATATCCATGCTGGTAAAGCTACCTGTCTTGAAGGTGCCATCGGCGTTAAGAACTACAAAGCTAACATCGTCATCGTTAGCCATGTAAAGAACGCCCTTGGAGTCGAAGGCTACATAAGCATTGAGCATTAAGCCAATATCGTTGGCAATGCCCCAGGTGTTACCCTTGTTTAATGAAATATATACATTACCACCATTGTCGCCAACAGCAAGAGTATCGCCGTAGCTGGCAATGGATACAAGATTAACACCGGATATTCTGGAACCGACCAGAGCGGTGCTCCAGAAACCGCTGCTGGTAGCGGCATAAACAGTCGAGGCATTAGGAATTAACCAATCGTAGATTGCGCCCCATGAAGCGGTATTTCTCCAGTTGGCAAAGATCTTGGCATTGTCGGTAGAACGATAGATTACGCTATCGGTAACGTCCCAGATCATAACGGCAGCGCCGTCGGCCGAATACTCGACCATGGTCATAGTGATAGTAGTATTATAATTTTCGCAGTAAAGTCTCTTCCAATTGACGACCGGGGTATTGACATTTGCAGTTACCCACAGGCTGTCATCGCCGGCAGCATTGGTGGTTACCAGTAAAGCGCCGGTACCGGTCGGGTTGAATGCCAGGTCGCCGATGCTGTCGATATCGTCATCGATAAAGGCTATCTGCGCCCAGGTATAACCATTGTCATCGGAAATGGAGACGGCGCTCTGGGTACCGCCGGTTGCGGCAAATGCCAAACCATCGGTTGCGCCATATTTGCTGATAAGCAGGTTGCAGGTTTCATCGGCATCACCGGTCGGGTTCCTGGCGGACATCTGCCAGGTAGTACCATTATTGGTGCTGTACCAGACTTCGGTAGCCTCAGTACCCCAGTTGTAACTGCCGACGATAATAACATCGCCGTCAACTTCGATGCTGCAGAAATCCATGTTGGTCGGGTCAACATCGAACGGAGTGATATTGCCGGCTGCGCCGTAGAAACCGCATTCGATGCGATAGATATCATCTTCAGTATTGGCGCCTACGAAGCTCAGAGCGGCAAAGAGTTCGGGATTTGAGGTGCTGCTGTAGGCAGCTGAGAATTCGAAATCGCATTCAGCCTTGGCATCGTCACCGGCGGCATCAATGATGACCGGGGTGATGACGGTGCCCCAGAGGGTCGAGCCCGAACTGCGGGCGATAATGCCGTAACCATCAGTACCGCCGGCAAAGCCAGTGCCGAACCTGGTGGCTAAAGCGTTCGATGCTAAATCATCGAAGTAGATTGCCCAGACAACACCCGTCGAAGCGTAATCAGCGGCAAACATCGCCTTGTATACTTCAACGCCGACCGGGGTTCCGGCATAGTCGGAATAAGCGCCGCCGAGGGTTTCAGAGAGCTGCATATCCGTCCAGATGGTGGTTAAGCCTCTGTCATCGCGGATGGCGAAAACATCGATATCGGTGGCGGCTAACAGCCAGACATAGCTGCCGTCATAGTAGCTGTCGAGGTCATATATATAGGTAGCGTTCAGCGAAGCGCCCATGCCGGCTGAAATCATGCCCATCTCGCCTACCGGAGTACCGATAGAAGCGGCATTGGTGCAGCGGTAAAGGGTGGTGTAATCTGAAGATGCATCAACTGCTACATATACTATCTTGTCGACCGCATAGTTGGCGGACGGCTCGATGGCGGTAATTTCATCTTCGTTGTAGACATTAGTTAAAGTCCAGGTATAGCCATCGGTGGACTTGAACATGGCATAAGTCCCGGAATCCAACGTAACGCCGCCGTAGACGGTATCTTCAGCAAAATAAACGCTGATGAAGATGGTGCCGTCGTTGGCTTGTTCGATAAGTTCGACATCACTGAAGGGAACTAAACCGGGCAGGGAAAGTTTTTCCCATGTGTTAATGGTAGTAGCTTTACCAGCGGCGGATACCGGTGAACCGGCAACCATAAAGCTGGCGATCATGGCGACTGCCATAACAACGCCCAGAACTTTCATTATTGTATTTTTCATTCGACTTTTATTTCTCCTTAAGAGTTCACATTATTGTTTAGAATTATATTATCCAATTGTTTTCTGCAAAAAGCTTGTGAGATATAGATTCGTTCTGTTCTTGCAGAGCCATGGTTATCCCTCTATTGCAATTTTAGCTGCAGGCGCAACACTCCCCTTGCGGGCTGTTTTATTACGTCCACCTCCTTTTTTTTACAAAATTCTTTTCATTCTCCTACAAAACAGTGCTTCGTGTCAAGAATAAAGCTGTAACAAATCATATAGGACATTTGAGACACATCAAAAAGGGGGTAATCCTCCTGTCTCTATCCACCCCAGGATTCTTCAATCACCCCCTGTGACTTCAGGATGACAGTATAGCTGCGCTTTTATTATTTATATGCGGAGCGGGGTAATTATAGTGCATTGTAGAGATTGCTTCGCCTCGATAAATCGCGGCTCGCAACGACGGTTATTCCTTCCCCTCTCTGTCTACGGAGAGGGGAATTGAAGGGGTGAGGTCTTATTCCGTATTGTCATCCTGAATCCCGACAAGTCGGGAAAGGGTTTAAGACGATTCGATATTCACCGACTTACCCTTCGACAGGCTCATCCCAGGTATGGGACAGGTGGCGAACGGATTTTTATG
>CAZGVH010000159.1:0-2875 GCA_964528955.1 uncultured Dehalococcoidales bacterium
AGCAGCGGCGCTGTTTTTAGTAAATAATGGGGGTATGCTATGAAAAAAACCGGCTCACAAATCCTGTGCGAATGCCTTATTAACGAAGGAGTGGATGTCATGTTCGGCATACTCGGAGGAGTTGTCATTCCTTTTTACGACACGCTTCCTCAATACCCGCAGCTAAAGCATATTCTGGTTGCGCATGAGCAGGGAGGCGCGCATGCTGCCGAGGGATATGCCCGTGCCACCGGAAAAGTCGGCGTATGTATCGCTACTTCCGGACCGGGAGCGACAAATCTTGTTACCGGAATTGCCGATGCCTATATGGACTCAGTGCCGATGGTAGCTATAACCGGACAGGTTACCAGGTCGCTTATCGGTAAAGACGCCTTCCAGGAAATCGATATCACCGGTATTACATTACCGATTACAAAACATAATTATTTGGTAACTGATACCGCATCACTGGCTAGAACGGTAAAGGAAGCTTTTTATCTGGCAAGAACCGGAAGGCCGGGGCCCGTGCTGATAGATATACCGAAAGATGTTTTAACCAGTTTAACTGAATTTATTTATCCTGAAACAGTATCGCTGCCGGGATATAAACCTACGTTACAGGGACATCCCTCGCAGATTAATAAAGCAGCCAGGATGATAAATGAGTCGACTAAGCCGCTGATAATTGCCGGACGCGGTGTAATTATTTCACAGGCTTATGACGAATTAAAAGAACTTGCGGAGACAGCCCAGATACCGGTTATTACAACTCTGCTGGGGATAAGTTCGTTCCCGGAATCGCATATCCTATCGTACGGATGGCTGGGCATGCACGGCATGGCTTATGCCAATCTGGCTGTAGAAGAATGCGACCTGATTATCGCTATCGGAATGCGATTCGATGACAGGGTAACCGGTAAAATCAGCGGGTTTGCTCCCAACGCAAAAATTATACATATCGATATAGACCCTGCCGAAATCGGCAAAAACGTACGTGTCGACGTTCCGATAGTGGGTGATATAAAACCTGTTTTACAATCTCTCAACAAGGATATCGAAAGGGTAGACCATCTGGAATGGATATACAGAATGGATGTTTTACGCAAGGAACATCCTTCGATAAATATCAGGGATACGGAAAGCATTATCCCTCAGTTCGTTATCAGGCAAATATACGAGTATACAAAAGGCGATGCTATAGTTGTAACCGGAGTTGGACAGCATCAAATGTGGGCAGCACAGCACTTCTGGTTTGATAAAGCCAACACCCTGATTACTTCAGGAGGATTGGGGACGATGGGTTTCGGACTTCCGGCCGCCATGGGAGCTAAAGTAGCCTGTCCTGACGAAACTGTCTGGTGTATTGACGGTGACGGCAGCTTCCAGATGAATATCCAGGAATTAGGCACGATAGCCAGGGAAAAGATAGCAGTTAAAATCGCCATAATGAATAATGGATTCCTGGGAATGGTCAGGCAATGGCAGGATTTGTTTTATGAAAAGAGATATGTGGCAACCCCGTTAAGTTGCCCCGATTTCGTAAAAGTAGCCGATGCCTATAATATCCCGGGCATAACCGTAAAAAATAAAATAGACGTAATTCCGGCTATCAGGAAAGCGATGGAAACTGAGGGGCCTTTCCTGCTGAACTTCATTGTAGAACCCGAAGAGAACGTCTACCCGATGGTACCTGCCGGAGCCGCTTTATCCGAGGTTATAGAAGAACCTTTAAAAAAAGTGAGGTGCAAGTAAATGCAGACATCTAAGCACACACTGGTAGCAATGGTTACCGATAAACCGGGTGTCTTGAACAGGGCGGCCAGCCTTTTCAGAAGGCGCGGTTTTAATATCGATAGCATAACCGTCGGGCACAGCGAATTGCCACATGTATCACGCATGACGATTGTCGTTGTCGGTTCAGCGGCAATGGTCGAGCAGGTGAGAAAGCAGCTCGAAAAGCTGGTCGATGTAATCAAGGTAGCGGATGTCACCGGAGAGGGAACCATTCTTCGCGAGCTGGCTTTAATAAAAGTAAAAGCCGGTTCGACGACACGCAGTGAAATAATGCAGATAGTGGATATTTTCCGTGCCAAGATAGTAGATGTAGCTGCCGACTCGCTGACAATAGAAGCAACCGGCGATGACGACAAGTTATCTTCCTTATATAATATGCTGCGCCCCTTCGGTATTAAAGAATTAGCCAGGACTGGCTGCGTCGCTATGGTCAGGGGCGGAGCTAAATCAGCGGCTATTGATAAAGAGTCGCTAAAAGATATACAATAAATAAATCTGTTTTAAATCGGGGGAAAAGTTTAAAACTGAATTAAGAGAAATGATGCCCAGTTTAATAAATTAATAAGTGATAATAAATTGAATAACTCTTTATTAAATAAATCCAATACCGCCGTCCTTTCAATGGGAAATAATCTCATCCTTATTGTCCCCTCTCTATTACAGGGGAGGGGTTTCCATAGGCTTGCAGATTAATATTTTCTATAAGGAAGGATAAAATGGATAAAGTAGTTATTTTCGATACCACTCTGAGAGACGGAGAACAGGCGGCCGGTGCGTCGCTGAATATAAACGAGAAACTGGAAATCGCCCGCCAGCTGGAAAAGCTGGGGGTTGATGTCATTGAAGCGGGATTCCCCGCTTCTTCCCCCGGTGATTTCGAGGCAGTTCAATTAATATCCAAGGAAATTCGCAACCCGGTTATTTGCGGTCTGTCGCGCGCTATTGCAAACGACATAGATAGAGCGGCAGAGGCACTAAAAGGAGCGAAACATCCCAGGATACATGTTTTTGTTTCATCATCCGATATTCATATTATGCACCAGCTGAAAAAGAGCAAGGAAGAAGTGCTGGAAATGGCGCGTAACATGGTAAAACGTGCCAG
>CAZGVH010000160.1:0-2853 GCA_964528955.1 uncultured Dehalococcoidales bacterium
CATCCGTGCGGATGATGACGTCAGTAATCTCAAATACTTTCGCCAGAACCGGCTTTACAGCGCCGACAGCGGCAAAAACGGTTCCAGCAAGCGCAAATCCGGAAAAAGCGGAGTCGACCTGATATTAAAGGTTCCTCCCGGAACCATCATCTCGGAAAAGGTAATCCTGGGGAAAGACATCGTGCTGGCGGATTTAAAAGTGAAAGGGCAGGAAGTGCTGGCGGCAGCCGGAGGCGAGGGCGGATTGGGAAACACCCATTTTACGTCTTCGGTAAATCAATCTCCAGTAATGGCACAAAAGGGGGAGACCGGTGAGGAAAAGACGATTATTCTTGAGTTGAAGTTGATAGCCGATGCCGGCATAGTAGGCTATCCAAATGTCGGCAAGTCTTCACTTGTGGCGGCGGCTTCGGCTGCCAATCCGAAAATCGCCGATTATCCTTTTACGACGCTGGAGCCGGTGCTGGGCACTGTCATGGTCGGACACCACAGTTTCGTTTTGGCGGAAATACCGGGTCTGATTGCCGATGCCAGTTTAGGGAAGGGGCTGGGGCACGATTTCTTAAGACATATCGTCAGAACCAGGCTGCTGGTTCATCTTCTTAATGGAGATTCCCCGTCTCCGGTCGACGATATGATACAAGTAAACAATGAACTGAGTGTCTTCGATTCGGAATTGATCAAGAAGCCGCAAATCGTGGCCGTCAATAAAATTGATTTGACCCAGGTCAGGGAGCGTATACCGGAAATAAGCAAAGTATTTAAGGAAATCGGTATCAAGGCGCACTTCATTTCCGCCTTTACAGGGGAAGGGGTTCCCGAGTTGATGGCGGAGGTATTGAATCAGCTCGACCGCATCAATCCACAGGAAGAAACCCCGGCAATTGAAGAGTCGTTTGCCGTATTTCATCCGCAGCCGAAGAGCGATAATATCAAAATCGAGCGCGACGGAGAGGTATTTGTCATCAGGGACAGTAGCCTTGAGCGCATTATAGAAGGTACCGATAAAGCCAACGCCGAAGCCAAGCGTCAACTTATCGGGCTTTTAAACCGACCGCATGTCAGGAAAGCGCTGGAGAAAGCGGGAGCCAAGCTCGGAGACAAGGTACGCTGTGCCAGTTTCGAGTGGCGGTGGTGATAAAATGAAACTGGGAGTACTTGGCGGAACCTTCGACCCGGTGCATAACGGGCATATCATGATAGCTGAAGCGGTACTCTCTCATCTCAACCTTAACCGGGTAACGTTCATACCGGCCGGTCATCCGTGTTTTAAAACAAATCAACCGGTTACCGCAGCCGTTCACCGCCTGCGGATGGTCAAACTGGCCATGGCAGGGAAGCCCTATTTTCGATTATCTGACATGGAAGTGAAGCGGGAAGGGGTAACCTATACCGTCGACACTCTAAGGGAGCTGAAAGGCAGTCTGGCTCCCCGGGACAAACTCTTCTTCATCATGGGGTGGGACAGTTTAAGAGAACTGCCGTTATGGCACTCCCCCTTAGAATTAATAACACTTTGCAGGCTGGTTGTGGTGCCGCGGGCGGGTTGCCCGAAACCGGATTTAACAGTATTAGAAAATGAGGTACCCGGACTCTCGCAACGCATAATCATGCTTAATGAGCCGCAAATAGAAATTTCTTCATCCGATATAAGAGAGAGAGTTAAAAGAGGCGTCGATATCAGGGGACTGGTACCCGCTACGGTTGCCGACTATATTGCAGAGAACGGTTTGTACCAGTAAAATGGATGTACTCTTTCAGTAAATGTCAGGGATAACTTTTTTGATTCGTCGCCGTATCCTTTGACAGGCTCAGGACGAACGGCTTTTTATTGACTGTCATTGCGAGTCCATTCCCGATAGGGAAGGCGAAGCAATCTCTACCAATGAATGCAGTTATGGCTGCGTTTTATTGAATATAAGAGGCATTTTCAAGAAAAAATGGGGCGGCGGGGTAATTAAGTTGTATTGCAGTGATTGATTCTTCAGTCGTCTCGATTGCCTCGGGACTCCATCTTCACAACGACAGTATATGGTCTTCAAGCGATGAGCGCAAGCATCGATAGGACTTTCAAAAGGGCTGATGGACGAAATAGCCTGATTTGTAAATCTAGATATCGAGGTTCTTGACGCTCTTGGCATGTGACTGGATGAATGCCTTGCGTGGAGGCACTTCACCGCCCATGAGCATATTGAAAACATCGTCCGATTTGGCGGCGTCCTCTATATTAACACGGAGCATTGTGCGTGTTTCCGGATTCATAGTGGTGTCCCATAACTGCTCGGCGCTCATTTCACCGAGACCCTTGTATCTCTGCACCTCTGACTTTTTGGAATCCGCCTTCAGTTTTTCCAGTATCAGGTCTTTATCCTGGTCGGTGTATACCCATTGTTCGCTCTTGCCCGACTTGATTTTATAGAGCGGCGGCTGGGCGATATACAGGTGCCCGTTGTTTATCAATTCCGTCATATGCCTGAAGAAAAAGGTCAGCAGTAGGGTACGGATGTGGGCGCCGTCGACATCGGCATCAGCCATGAGGACGACGCGGTGATAGCGTAGCTTCGCAAGGTCCAGCGAATCGTCGATGCCGGCGCCGAGAACGGTTATCATATTGCGGATCTCTTCGCTGGAAAGGATTTTCTCCATTGATGCCTTTTCCACGTTGAGGATTTTACCCCTCAATGGTAAAATTGCCTGGAAACGGCGGTTGCGCCCTTCCTTGGCGGAGCCTCCGGCGGATTGCCCTTCCACCAGGAAAAGTTCGCAGAGCGTAGGGTCTTTTTCCGAACAGTCGGCGAGCTTGCCGGGAAGCGTTCCGGCTTCAAGGCTGTTCTTGCGGATGACCAGGTCTCT
>CAZGVH010000161.1:0-2843 GCA_964528955.1 uncultured Dehalococcoidales bacterium
CCGATTTCGCCCACTGCAACCATTTCGGGGTCTACGCCTTCGTCTTTGTAGCTGGATGCGATGGCAAGGGCGATTGCCAGATCGGCTGCCGGTTCGTTGATTTGAATGCCTCCGGTGGCATTTACTATGATATCCTGGTTCCCCAGTTTCAGGTAGGCGCGGCGGCTTAAAACTGCGGCAATCATCAACAGCCTGCCGAAATCGATTCCGTTGGCGGTGCGCCGCGGCAATCCGAATGCTGTAGTATTTGTCAGAGCCTGGATTTCCACCAGCAGCGGGCGGCTGCCTTCAAGTGTCGGCACAACCGCAGAGCCGACGGCGTTTTCCAGCCTCTGGGATAAAAAGACCTGCGACGGATTGGAGACTTCCACCATTCCTTTGGCCTGCATTTCGAAAATGCCTACTTCGTTAGTCGAACCGAACCTGTTCTTGGCTGAACGCAGCAGTCTATACGAACTGAACTGTTCCCCTTCGAGGTATAAAACGCAATCGACGATATGCTCCAGCACCTTGGGTCCGGCGATTGCTCCCTCTTTAGTCACGTGTCCTGTGATTATTACCGGCACATGATTGGCTTTTGCCCAGTGCATCAACCTCATGGTGCATTCCCGTACCTGGGCGATGCTTCCGGTGGTCGTTTCCAGCTCCGGAAGCGATACTGCCTGAATGGAATCGATTACCACCAGGCTGGGAGTCATGGCATCTATGTGGCTGATAACGGCTTCCAAGTCGGTCTCCGATAGCACATAGAGATGTTCGCTGTTTATTCCGAGCCGGGCTGCTCTAAGCTTCGTCTGGCGAGGGGTTTCTTCACCTGAAACATAAACCACATCTTTGTCATTGGCTGCCAGAGAGGCGCAAGCCTGTAAAAGCAGGGTCGATTTGCCGATGCCCGGTTCGCCGCCAATGAGTATCAGCGAGCCGGATACCAGCCCGCCGCCCAGCACCCTGTTAAACTCCACAAGCGCCAGCGGGGTACGTTCCTCGGGAGGGGTTGCAACCTGGGATAACCTCTGTGGCTGATTTTCCCTGTTAATTGGTCTTACTGCGGCGGCAGGGGAGACTACTTTTTCGGCAAGCGTGTTCCACTCTCCGCAGCCGGGGCATTTTCCTTCCCACCTGTGGTTTTCCTTGCCGCATTGCTGGCAGACGTATACCGTACGCGTTTTGTTTGCAGCCATTTTTATATTTCCTTATTTAAAGTCGTTGCAAGTCCCGACTTATCGGGAATAGCACATCCCAAGCCGTTCATGTCCTTCGTCAGGCTCAGGATGCACGGAGCCTGTCGAACCATAACGGCGTTGAAATTATCGATATGGTTTCCTCTTCTTGACCCTTCGACAAGCTCAGGGCGAACGGAAATCATAAGATCTCGCAATGACAGTTTGGTTATTCAGCCATAATTATACAATATGAATTGCTTTAATAACAGGCTCGATGGGGGTTATCCGGCACCTGTGGGTATCTATTTGCATTAAAACAGGCTATTTGACTATAGCAGTCGGATTCTCCTGGAACGGGTGTGTTCTTAAAACCAGTGAGAACAGGTAGGGATAATTGGCTTTCAGGTGTTCCGTATAATCCAGCCATTCGCTTGCCAGATGGTCGTAAAATCTCTGGATGTCGCCGGAGAGGTGTTTCAAATCGTTTTCGGGCAGATTATCGAGAGTCGGTCTTGCTTTTAGCTCCTCGGCAAGATGCGTCACCGCCCACAGCAAATCCGTAAAGCGGTCATTCTCCAAGAGTCCGGGGTTTCCCAGCATCGTCAGCAGGAAATCCCTTTTGCCCGCTAAAACTTCACTAATCTGATTGAAATTCAGGTTTTTATAATCAACATCGACTTTCAGGTGGTCGGCATAATTCCGTGCAGCTTCGAAATCTTTTTTCGTCCATTTATTGTTAACGTTGAGATGCCGGATTATTTCTTCTCTGTTATGAAAGTAAACAAGAAGGCCGCGTAGCATATCGTTGCCGACTTCGCTGAAGAAAGTGCCGATTACCATGTTAAGTTTTTGCAGTTTTTCCTGCTTTTCACGGCGGTTTAAAATGCGTTCGATGATGACGCTGACCAGCAACACCTCCAGCGGCAGGAAAGCCAGGTCACCGACCATGTAAATAAAAATGTGGTGTGTATCATGAAAAACAAAGTAGTGAATAAAATAAATGAGGACGGAAAGAAATATAAATACGCTAGCCAGTATTATTATAAAAGAATTACGTTTTATGAATTTACCGTTTCCCATAAGTTAATTTTATCATATCGATATTGCTTGAAACTATTATTGATGTGTAATTTTAATATTTTTTTATCGTAATTATGCAAACGAACTAAAAAGCCGTCTTAAATAATAAGACGGCTTTCCGTTTAGCTAAACCGATACAATTAAAATCTAGGTAAAGAGGACGGCGGCGAATACCTGCCATGCCAGCAACGCTTTGGCTGTCAGGCTGAGGAAGATATAGGCTTTCTCGCCGAACAGGTAATCCTTCCAAGGCCCCACCTGCTTGTATTGCAGTATCATATTTACGGCAAAGCAGTTGAAGAATATGAACAGCGAGGCGACTATGGCGTAAACGAAGGTAGGTGGTTCTGCAGCCTGCCCCGGAGCTAATGTATAGATAAGAATTGCTATCCATGGTATGATCCCGGCAAAGCTGCCGAACCAGAATGAAAGCAGGTTCGGTTTCCCCGGTTTTTCATATTTTTCCTGCAAAGCTCCGAAGAGAATCATGCTGGCATTGATGCCGAAGATGGCGAGCAGGGCGGCAATTTCACTGATACCACAGATCTGGGAAATCAGCACAATCATAATCGAGGAGCTGAAGAAGTACTCTATCCAGCG
>CAZGVH010000162.1:0-2819 GCA_964528955.1 uncultured Dehalococcoidales bacterium
CGTCGAGCTGGAACTCGGCAAACTGGGTGTAGTTACCAACCGTAGCCTTTACCTTTCACGGTGGATTAAAAAGGGATTGTTCTTCAACCCGCTGGGATTCGATCAATGGCGCGATGTTCACAAGGCGGCTATGCCCTATCTCAAGCGCGATATCGGCGGCGACGGCTGGGAAACGGTCGGCGAAAAGGTAATCGGTACCGGACATTACGATGGAATGGTGCACCTGGCTCCCTTTACCTGTATGCCTGAGGGAACCGCCCAGTGCATCATGCCTTCTACAAAAGAGGATTTGCCGGTTCTGGCAATTTACTGCGACGAACAAACCTCGCAAGCCGGGATGCTTACCAGGCTGGAGGCATTTACTGATATGATAAATATGAAAAAAGCGGCAAGTACACACCGTTAACTGGAGGAGCAATGGGTAAAAAGGTATTTCTCGGAATAGATGTCGGTTCGGTCACCACCAAGTGCGCTTTACTGAGCGAGGATATGCAACTCGTCGCTCATCGTTATATACCCACCAGCGGCAAACCCATTGTACAAATCCAGAAATTAATGCGCGAGATACATTCTGAAATTCCGTCCGGCTGCGAAATCGGCGGCGCCGGAACCACTGGCAGCGCCCGTTACCTCGCCGCAGAAATTATCGGAGCGGACGTTATTAAAAATGAAATCACCGCTCATGCCGTAGCCGCCACCCATTTCTATCCCGACGTACGGACGATTCTCGAAATCGGCGGTCAGGATAGTAAAATTATCATCATACGCAACGGGATAGTGACCGATTTCGGTATGAATACGGTATGTGCCGCCGGTACCGGCAGCTTTTTAGACCATCAGGCTTTAAGACTTGGTATCAGCATCAATGAATTCGCCAGGGAAGCTATGAAAAGCAAGAACCCCGTCAGAATAGCCGGACGCTGCACAGTTTTTGCCGAATCCGATATGATTCATAAGCAGCAGATGGGTCACAGCACACCGGACATACTGTACGGATTGTGCCAGGCGCTTGTACGAAACTATATCAACAACGTCGGGCTCGGCAAGACTATCGAGAAACCGATTATTTTCCAGGGCGGAGTCGCCTTTAATCAGGCTATCGTACGCGCTTTCGAAGAGGAACTGGGAACCGAAATAATGGTGCCGGAACACCACGAAGTAATGGGAGCTATCGGCGCCGCCATAATCGCCCATGAGAATTTCAATGCTAGCGGTAAGAAAACGCATTTCAAGGGCTTCGGCATCAGCGATATCAGCTATGAAACATCGACATTCACCTGCAAGGGCTGCCCCAACCAATGCGAGATAGCGCAGCTCAAGCTCGGAGGTAAGGTCATCGCCAGGTGGGGCGGACGCTGCGAGAAATGGGAATATGTCTCCAATATCAGCGAAAGCCCGCAAGATGCCGCTGTTACCAGTTAAGATAATCCGTCGGAAAATTTAGAATATTGACAATGCAGGGCTAAAAACCTGCAAGTAATTATTTTCTTTCGTAAGGTCATCATCTTCCGCCCTTTATATACCGCTGCACAGGAGCGGACTATATAGATTCCACCGGACAGGTAGTCCTTTTTGTAATTAATATTTATGCGATTATAATCGTGTGCCCTACAAGATATTTTTAAAAAAATAAATATTTTGTAATCTTTTTACCTACAATACACTAGATTTTTTTATTACATATATGGTAGTATATTTGTGTATCTTTCAATATTTCTCCTTTCATTAGTTATATTATTTTCCAAAGAGGTGTATTTAAAATGCAGAAACTTCAAGGAAAAGTCACCGTTGTAACGGGAGCCGGCTCCGGCATGGGAAAAAGCATCGCTATTCTTTTTGCCGGAGAAGGAGCCAGGGTGATCGCCGCCGATATCAACAAGGAGTCTTTAAATGCAGTTGTCGATGAAATCTGCAAAGCCGGTGGAAAAGCAAAAGCGGTGATTGCCGATGTAACCAGAGAAGAAGATGTCCAGAATATGATTGATGAAGCAGTAAATACGTATGGAACGCTGGATATACTTGTCAATAACGCCGGAATCATGGACAATTTCGCACCGGCAGAAAAAGTAACCGACCAGGTATGGGAAAAAGTATTTGCCGTTAACACAACAGGGCCAATGCGCACCATAAGAAAGGCGCTCCCGATATTTATCGAAAAAAAGGCCGGTATTATTATCAATATCGCCTCGGTAGGTGGCCTGTTAGGCTCCAGGGCTGGCGCGGCATATACGGCATCGAAACACGCGCTGGTCGGATTAACCAAGAACGTCGGTTTTCAATATGTAGAGCACGGTATTCGCTGTAATGCGATTGCTCCGGGGGCGGTTAGAACAAATATCGGAAATACGATATGCGCTCCGGATGAATTCTGCATGGGAAGAGCCATGGCCGGAATAAACCTGAATCCCAGGACGATAGAGCCGGAAGAGATAGCGCGTGTCGCTCTTTTTCTTGCCGGCGATGATTCCAGTGCAATCAACGGTACAGTAATAACAACAGATGCCGGTTGGACATCATACTAAAAAATAATCGATAATTTAGCCATGATTAAAGGGGATGCTGAATGTGCAACATCCCCTTTTAGTTTAATATCATGGATTTTATAAGGCTAAGTAAACCTGTAAGCCGAGTTCTGTATCCCGATAAATCGGGACGGTGACCATCTATCTAGACCTAACGTTACCGCCAGGCTCAAGCGACCAACCCGGGGACAGACCGGGCTTCTTTATCCCCCTATTCGGTCTTGCTCCGGATGGGGTTTGCACGGCCAGCCGGTCACCCGGCTGCCGGTGAGCTCTTACCTCACCATTTCACCCTTA
>CAZGVH010000163.1:0-2789 GCA_964528955.1 uncultured Dehalococcoidales bacterium
TTCAAATCCGCTCGTCGCCTCCATACATTTTCCCCGTGATTTTTCTGTTTTTTACCTTTGACACCCCTTAGACAGTTTCATGACCTTGTCATAACCTTCCGGCTTTTTTTCTTCAACAAAGATTTTTCCGGCAATACTTTACATAACTCCTGGCAACATGTCTTTTAAAAACCTCTTTCTATACCAAAATCATAACTTTTCATCGTAATTGTATGCCTGTTAATAATTTGTCAATTATTTAGTGGTATAATCGGATAAGATATTAATGCGACTTTATTAATAAAATAGCATTCTAACGATGATATCGCATTAAAACAGACAAAGGGGCATAATTTTATACTGGTAAAATGGAACGATTTATTAAAATCCTGCATCTCTATAGTATCAGGAGAATTCCGATATGAACAATGCGGTATATTGTGAAGAAGACCTCATCGAAAGAAGCCGGAGAGGAGATGAAGATGCCTTCCGTACGCTTGTAGAGCAATACCAGAGGTTATTATTCGGCACAGCCTATCTGATACTTAAAGACAGCCCTGCGGCTGAAGAAGCGGTACAGGAAACTATTGTAAAAATGTGGAAACACCTCTCATCCCTGCGCGAAACCAGCAGCATCAGGGCATGGCTGATACGAATCGCAGTGAATGAATCGAAGCAGCAACTCAGAAAAAAGAAATTCCTTACTGTTCCTCTCGATGAAGCTGATGAGATTGCGGAATCAGACTATACGGACAAACTGATTATACGCACAGAAGACCATCACGCATTGGTACAGGCATTGGCGCTGTTATCTCCTGAACAAAAAGAGGTGATTATACTGCGCTACTTTACAGAATTAACCATCCCCGAGATTGCAAAAGCTACCGATACACGCGAGGGGACAATAAAATCGCGTCTGAGCCGTGCCTTAGACCGGTTGCACGAAATACTGAGCAGCGGAGAGGAAAACCTCGGCAGGGAGGCAATATGATGGAGAAAAATAATCTCGAACAGGAAATCCGCGAACTGTTAAATAAAGAGGTTGATAATAAAGAACCTTCGGCACAATGGTGGAATAATGCCATAAAAAAGGCAACCTCCAAAGGAAACAATTCCGGTTTAAAATATTTTTTTTATCGCAACAGGGCATTTGCCCCCGCTCTTGCAATATTAGCCGTACTTTTTATCGGCGTGGTAGTATTCAGTCCGATGTTTTTCGGAATGGGCAGTGCTCCGCCGACAACTACAAAGGCTTCGGGGACTACTACAACACAAACAACAACTGAAACATCGACAAGTTCGATATCGCTACCCTGGGTATTCGAAGGGGTAGGAGGGGCAGGAATTGTACCAGAGCCGTATGATATCGAATTCACTTTGAATACCGAATTGCCGGCAGCAGTGGATACACTTGCGGTCTATGTAGAAAATAAGATTGTGGTCGATGATGAATATGCCCTGAACATCGCACTGCAATGCGGTTTTTCGAAAGATGATGCTGTACCCCTTATTGGGGATACAAGAGCTGTTTATTCCTATAAAAATGGTACCGCGACCCTCGAAATCAAACTCAGTGGCAATATAAGTTTCCGCACGGATACAGATTCGAGTAAACCGGAAAATCTGCCTTCCGACGAAGAATGTATAACTATAGCTGTCGACTGGCTGAAATCCTGCGGATTAACTCCGGAAAATATAACCGACATTGAAACCAAATCATACATGGACATAGAGGAAAGAGATTCTGCTACGAATTCATTAATAAATAAATATTCGGTGGCAACAACCGTAAAGTTTAAAGTCGCGCTGAATGGGTATGGTCTTTATAGCAGCGCCGCCACTGTTGTAATCGGAGATAACGGGAAAATCATCAGGGCAGATATTAACCTTCCGAATTTCGAAATATATACATATGTCGATATAATTACAGCCGGTGAAGCTCTAAACATTCTTGAAAATTATCTCGAAGGGAGACTGGAGACCAACTCGGATACGCTTATTTGCATGGTAAACCAAATGGGTTTTGACAGGCTAATAATAAACGGCATTTCCATTCAGTATACCAAAGGCAACACGGACTATCTTCAACCGGTATATGTTTTTGAGGGAACAGCCTATTTCGAATATGAAAATGCGCTAACCGATACGGAAGATTTTATTTCCAGGGTCGATGCTGTCATAAGGGATTAGACATTAGTGTCAAAGGGTTTGACAATAGGAGGATAATATGAAAAAGGCTTTGTTAATCATGGCAGGTGCAGTATTGACAGTATCAATGCTGGTATCGGGCTGTACTCAACCGGAAGATGTTACTATCACCGAAACGGAAACGGTTACTACAACTATACCTGTAACCATCACGGAAACCTTTACGACTACTACAACGGAAACAATGCTTATCAGGCAAATGAATTGGGATTGGATTAACCCCTTGCCACAGGGCAACGCTCTTTTCGGTGTCTGGGGCAGTTCCTCCACAGATGTATACGCAGTAGGTGCAGAAGGTACGATTTTACACTATGATGGCATCTCCTGGAGCTTAATGGACAGCGGAACATTCAACGACCTGCATGATATATGGGGAACGTCTTCGTCCGATATATTTGCCGTCGGACGCGGCGGAACAATCCTTCATTATAACGGCAATAGCTGGAGTGTCATGGAGAGCAACACCGATGACAGCATAGAAGCTATCTGGGGCAGTTCTTCAAATGATGTATATGTAGTTAGTCTTGGCGATACTATCTTTCATTACGACGGTACTTCATGGAATATCTCCTGGCAGTATGAATATGGAGCAACCATGGTCA
>CAZGVH010000164.1:0-2780 GCA_964528955.1 uncultured Dehalococcoidales bacterium
GATACGCTGAATACAAGCGGTTTATCAGGAAACGAATATGAGCAGTATTTACTCGACAGAGTAGAATACTGGGGCGATAGATCTCCTTCGATGGAAGAAAGCGTTGCGTGGGTCCAATCGGAGGTTTTACCGTTAACTTCAACTACTACCACGACGTAATAAACTAGAGATTGGAGAATCGGCATTCCTGCCCGTGTTTTGTGTTATTACATGGGCAGGGAGGTTTTTGTCTCTTATTATGGCTATTATAGAAAAACTGGATAAATGGGCTAAATTAATCGGCCAATGGATAGCCTGGGTCGGCGGAGCAGGCGTCATCCTGATGCTGGCTTTGACAGTTGCCGATATCATCGGCGTCAAGATTTTTAAATCGCCTATTCCCGGGGCAATCGAAATAGTTGCCTTTCTCGGTGTAATAATCACCGCCTTCGGTATGGCATATACACAGGCTCAACACGGCAATATACAGGTAGAGTTTTTTGTTATGCGTCTACCGAAGCGCATCAGGGCTGCCTGCGGTGTTTTTACATCTCTTCTGGGTTTTATTCTTTTTGCCCTGCTGGCGTGGCAGAGCGTTAAATACGGAATAAGTTTGCAGCAAAGCGGCGAGGTATCCATGACATCACGGATTCCTTTTTATCCTTTTGTCTATGCTATCGCCTTCTGCTGTCTTCCGGTTTGCTTTGTATTGCTGGTTGAAATGATGAAATATATTATGAAAGTTGTAAATAAATAGATGGATCCTGTAGTTGTCGGTATTTTAGGAATAGTAGTCCTGATAGTATTGTTTGTATTGGGAGTGCCGGTCGGTTTTGCTATGGCGATTGTGGGTTTTGCCGGATTCAGTTACCTCGTCAGTCCCACCGCCGGTCTCGGGTTGCTGGCCCGTGATGTTTTTACCAACCTTTCATCTTATTCACTGACAGTAATTCCTATGTTCCTGTTGATGGGTTCGATTGCATTTGCTTCCGGTATCAGCAGCCGCTTGTATTCCGCCAGCCATACGATGTTCGGGAGCTTGCGAGGCAGCCTGGCAATGTCTACCATACTGGCATGTGCCGGTTTTGCCGCTATCTGCGGCTCGACCAGCGCCACCGCCGCCGCTATGGGTAAAGTAGCATTGCCGGAAATGAAGAAATACGGCTATAACGATTCGCTGGCGACAGGTTGCGTGGCTTCGGCAGGCAGCCTGGGCATTCTCATTCCCCCGAGCACTATTTTTATTGTTTACGGCATTTTGACGCAGCAATCCATCGGCAGCCTGTTTCTTGCCGGAATATTGCCGGGAATTCTGTTAACTATTTTATTTATTATTGTCGTTGTTATTTTATGCAAACGGAATCCTGCTCTGGCTCCTGTGGGGCAGGCAACCACTCTTAAACAGAAAATTATCGGTTTATCCGGCATTACGGAGATGATGATCCTGTTTATACTGGTAATGGGCGGTCTGTTTGCCGGTTGGTTCAGTCCCGTTCAGGCGGGCGCTGTCGGAGCTGCCGGAGCAATATTGATCGGGCTGGTAAGACGCCATTTGACATGGGCGGCATTCAAGGAAGCCGTTATCGAAACAGTAAAAGTAACCTGTGAAATAATGATTATCGTTACCGGGGCGGTGGTGCTGGGGCATTTTATAGCCGTTACCACTATTCCCAATATGCTCTCCGGCTGGATAGCCGGACTGGGATTACCCGATGTAGCTGTTATGGCGATGATTATCCTTATGTATCTCATCGGCGGATTGTTTATGGATTCACTGGCGATGGTGACTTTAACGATTCCTATAATCTATCCGCTGGTTACATCACTGGGCTTCGACCCGATATGGTTCGGTGTTATTATCGTACTGGTGACCGAAATGGGGGTAATCACGCCTCCTGTCGGCATCAATGTATATGTTATCAAGGGAATTACCAGGGGGATATCTTTAGAAACGATATTTAAAGGGATATTCCCGTTCCTGATAGCCATTATTATATGCGTGGCTTTGCTACTGGCATTTCCGAAAATCGCTACCTTTTTACCCGGCATAGCGTCATATTAATCTAATCTTCGGAGGCTTTATAAACAATGACAATATCGGATATGCTTGCGAAAAATGCCGAATTATATCCGGACGATATTGCACTTGTAGAATTGAAACCGAGCATCGATTTCAGGAAAGAAATCACATGGCGCGAGTTCGATAATAGAGCCAATAAAATCGCTAACGCCCTCTACGGTATGGGTATACGCAAGGGCGACCGGGTGGTTCACCTGATGATGAACTCTATCGACTGGCTGGTTGCCTACTTCGGTATTATCCGCACGGGAGCCTGGGCTGTACCCCTGAACTTTCGATTCGAGAGCAAGGATATTCTATACTGCGCCGAAATTGCCGAGGCCAAAGCGTTTATTTTCGGTGAAGAATTTCTCGCAAGGGTGGAAGAAATCAGGGAAAAACTGCCGGCGGTAAAGAAGTTTATTTTTTCAGGTAATGATACTCCGGAATGGGCGGAAAATATCGACGATTTTATTTTAGACGCAGCGGAAATTTCTCCTGCAATCGAATTGAATGCCGACGACCCGTGCGGGCTTTATTTTACATCGGGAACCACCGGCAATCCGAAACCGATACTTTTAACGCATAGCAATATGGAACATGCAGCTCTGGTAGAGAGCCGGCATCACGGGCAAAACAGGGAGGACAATTTTATCCTGCTGCCTCCTTTGTACCATACCGGCGCCAAGATGCACTGGTTCGGCAGCCTGTTAAGCGGCAGCAAAGCAACCATCCTGAAAGA
>CAZGVH010000165.1:0-2754 GCA_964528955.1 uncultured Dehalococcoidales bacterium
CCGCTTAAACCGGAACTCATATGTATGGATAGAATTTCGGGGTCTTCTTTTGCCAGTTTGCGATAAATATTAACAAAATCTCCCGGCGAGGGCTGGGAAGTTTTAGGTAAACTTTTAGAGCTAGCCAGCAGGGGATAAAATTCCCCGGGAGTTATATCTATTCCATCTCGATAGGTTTTTCCATCAAGTGTTATGCTAAGAGGGACTACATTAACTTTGAGCTCTTTCATTTGTTCTGGAGACATGGAAACATCGGTGCCGCTATCGGTTACTATCTGCAAATCAGTTCTCCTTATTTTATTGACAAACGACAAATCTAAAAAGCCGGAGGGAATTCAAGACAGGGGACAGTTATTATGAAAAGCGTTTTTTAAACGGTTTAAGCAATTTCTTTAACTATCACATGTTTATAGTAGCAGCGATTATTACAATTCGCTCTCAGACTTCGTTATACTGATTTAATTTTAACACAGTATGCCATCGCCAACAAATATCATGGCAAATATTAATAATATATCCGCTTACCACCGCTTAATTCTCAATGGTAATTTCCACGATGTTTTGACGGGCGATAACCTTTGTCTCTTCGCCCTTTTTAACGTAAACATGCATTAATCCCATTACCTCATATTGTCCGTTTTGCAACGCAGTAATATCCCATCCCACGGGGAAATTCCCCTGTTTATCCTCGGATTCACCTAATTTTATCCATGTCTCCATACCTTTCCTGCGATAATACCAGGGATTGCTTATCTTAACTATAGGCCAGAAAATACCCAGTTCTTCCAGTTCCTTATCCAGCAGTTCCGCATCGAAACTCTCTCTCAACTGCACAAAACCGGAATATTTCTCAATTGCTTCGGAAGGAACGATATAATGAGGGCCCCAATCATTAGCCATAATACACCTCCTTTAGTCTATGTTAATATCCGGATTCCCCGTATATCACCAATACAACAACCTGTAAAAAGGCGGAGATTAGCAGGATTGAATCGGTATAAATGCCCTATACTTCCATAATATAATTTAGAAGTATTTTTATCAAGAAAAAAGACTATTAAACGTGGATTAATATTTAAACGGTTTAAAAACAACCAATCGTGTACCTATCTCTATTTAACATCCAGCAACTCGAAACCGGACTTTTTATCTTCGGCACGAACTGCAGTTGTTCCCAGTATCTCGTAGATAAACACTTCACCCACCAACCACGTATCAACCCCGGGCCTCAGGCAACCGGTAGTAGTTTTCCCCGCCCTGCCCAGTGCAGCGTGCATGTGTACGACGGGTTTTCCGCTTTCATCCGGGGCAATCGACCCTGCGCTGACGGCTTCATGGGCTCCATCGAGCGGAACAAGCATTGCTTCGGGAGGCATTTCATCTGATTTACGCGGCCCTACGACCACCTGTCCGCCTCCTATACCGCCGACCATTATTATCTGCCCGACCAGAATGTTATTAGCTCTGGCAAACTCTTCGATACACATGGGAAGCCTGTCTCCGTCTTCCAGCCTGATGATAAATACTCTGCCTATTTTTCCTTCGCTTGCTTTCATGCCTATCCTCCAACCCGTAAAGATTACCGCATAAACTTTAACAATATATTTTTTGGATAGCAAGTTTTATATCACAAAAAGTGCGGCTGAAGCCGAAACTTGAAAGCTATCGGTAAAATCAGTAGAATGTCATTTGAAACTCTCAAGGAAGAACAATGAAAAAATTCCTTTATTATTCTCTTTTACTGCTTTCAATTACATTTATAACCGTTTTTCCTCCGGGCTGCAATAGTAAAGGTACAAATCTGCCTATAATCCTGTTTACCGACTTCGGTAGCGAGGACTATCGCGTACCCCAGTTAAAGGGAATGATTTACAATCTTAATTTAGATGCCGAAGTTATCGACGGTACCCACGATGTCCCGGCATTCGATATCGCCACCGGAGCTTATATCCTAAATATGGCTGCCCGTGAATTCCCCTCGGATGTCGTCTTTTGCGCCATTGTCTCTCCTTATGACCAGGAGGAAATCAAATATCTTGTTTTAACTACCGAAAAGAACCAGATATTCGTAATTCCGGATAACGGTTTATTATCATATATAATTCAGGAGTCTGAAATAAAATCCATATACAGAGTCAGCAATCAGGATTTATTCGACAGAACGATAGCTGAACTGCCAGCCGAACGCATTCAGAGTAAAATTGCCGTTTTGATGTCTACAGGATATGCTGAGGAGAATGTCGGTCCGGCCATTGAAAACTATACCAGCCTCGATGTACAGGAATCTGCGATTAGTGGAAATACACTTCTGGGAACTATCGTCTATATCGACCACTATGGTAACGCGCTTACCAATATATCAGGCGAAACCGCCAACGAATTCGGTTTGCAACCCGGCAGTATAATAAACTTCGATATAAACGGACAGATATTTAATATTCCTTATGGTACAATATATTCCGATGTCGCTGTCGGAGAGAACATCGTTTTTGTAAATAACAATCTCGGTATAGTTCAAATATCGATAAACCTGGGTAATTTTGCCGGTACATACGGCATCAGCGCCGGAACCAAAATAGAGATAACGAAATAATCATTTCGGCTATTTTTACATAAAGAAAGGGTGAGGAGATTAATAATCTGCTCACCCTGCTGTTTTCCGGGGCTGTTTATAATTACTGAGCCGTTTCCGGTTGTGATTTGCCGGTAACGATATCAGCCAGCCTGTTAACGGTTTTTCTGACCTTGATGATA
>CAZGVH010000166.1:0-2754 GCA_964528955.1 uncultured Dehalococcoidales bacterium
GTTGAAATAATCCGTATCGGCACGCGTTTCCCGGTGGTCTTACCGCAGAGAATCGACAGTGAATTCTGCGACATGCTGTCCGAATACGGACCGATATGGCTGAATACCCATTTCAATACTGTCAACGAGATTACACCGGAGTCGGCGGCTGCGATTGACCGTATCGTCCGCGCCGGTGTACCGGTAAACAACCAGAGCGTCCTGATGCGCGGTATCAACGATACCGTCGAAAAACAAACGAAATTGTGCCAGGGATTGTTAAAGATAAAAGTCCGTCCCTATTACCTCTTCCAGTGCGACGAAGTACAGGGAACAGACCATCTGCGTACTTCCATAGATACCGGCGTCAAGATAATAGAGGGTATGCGCGGCTATACTTCAGGATTGGCAATACCCAATTTCGTAGTCGACCTGCCTCAGGGCGGCGGTAAAGTCACCCTGCAGCCTAACTACATTTTAGCCAGGACGGAAAAAGAAGTACTGTTCAGCAACTACCAGGGTCGTTTCTTTACCTGTCACAACCCTGCGGCAGAAAAACAGAGCAAACCGCACCCTGAACCCGAAGCAGCAGTGAAAAACACGGATTGTAACTATTCAGAGGTGATGGATGCGGATAGGGTTATCGTTTGACCTCAAACCGGATAAAGCTCCGGTAAATAATTATATAGACGACTCCATGGAGGAATACGACTCCATGGAGACCGTCGAATTGATAAAATCGTCCATCGAAGCTAACGGCCACCGGGTAACCTTACTCGGCGGCGGGAGTGCTTTCCTCGACAAAATAGGCAAAGAAAAAGTAGACCTGGTATTCAATATCGCCGAGGGACAGGGCAACTACCGCAGCCGCGAATCGCAGGTTCCCGCTATACTCGAAATGCTGGATATTCCCTATTCCGGTTCCGACCCGCTTTGCCTCGGAATATGCCTCGATAAAGAGTTGACTAAGAAAATGGTTGCCATGGAAGGAGTAATCACCCCGAAATGGCAAATGGTTAAGGATTTCGAAGAACTGCACTCGATAGACTGGAAAGAGTTCGAATTTCCGCTGATGATAAAACCGGCGCATGAGGGCTCCAGCAAGGGGGTTAGACTGTCTTCGGTAGCAATGAATATGAAGGAACTGGAAGCTGAAGTCAAGAGACAATTCGACGGTTATCATCAGGCGCTGATGGTAGAAGAATTCATCGTTGGAGACGAGGTTACCGTGGGTATAACCGGCAACTGCCCGGCGCAGGTACTGGCAATGATGCGCATCCTGCCCAGACAAAAAACGGAACACTTCGTGTATTCCATCGAAGTTAAAAGGGACTATCTGAGGCAGGTGGATTACGAATGCCCGCCGAAACTGGATGCCTGTACTATTAAAAAACTGGAAGATGCCAGCCTCAGGATATTCGATATACTTGGTTGCCGCGATTTTTCCCGCATCGATTTCAGGCTTGATAAAGAAGGCAATCCCTATTTCCTGGAAATAAATCCCCTGCCGGGGCTGGGAAACCACAGCGACCTGGTCATTATGGCCGGAATTCTGGGTATTTCTCACAAAGAATTGGTAAAAAAGATACTTTCAGCAGCTCTAAAAAGGTATTCTTCATGCCTGCCGCTATAACAATCATTTATAACCAACCACATGCCAGCTTATATAACGATAGGAATGAGCAGGCCGCCGAAGACGGTGTGTTGACAGAAGTAGCCGCCGTAGAGAAAGCCTTACGATCTCTTGGTTATTCAACCTCGAAAATCCCCCTTGAACTACCTTTGGAACAGGCTTACGATAAGCTGGCGCAGATAAAAGCTGATATCGTTTTCAACCTCTTCGAGGGATTCAGCGGTTTCCCCGAAACTGAATCCGATGTAGTAAAAAGACTTGAATCACTCAAATTGCGCTATACCGGATCGCCTGCCGCGACACTGAGACTGGCTCTGGACAAGTCAGCCACCAAAAAAAAGCTGATAGAAGCCGGCATCCGTACACCCGCCTTCCAAATGCTGGACGTGACGAATTTGTCGGATTTTAATATGGCTTTTCCCTGCATCGTTAAACCGAACGCCGATGATGCCAGCCACAGTTTAACTGCTAAAAGCGTCGTCTATGATCTCAATTCTTTAAAAGAGATGGTTTCCGAGGTCAGTCGTAATTACGGGGAAAAAGCGCTGGTCGAAGAATATATCGACGGACGCGAGTTCAATATTACGGTTATGGGTAATACAAATCTGACCCCGTTACCGGTTTCGGAGATATGCTTTTCTCTTCCTGAAGGTTTGCCTAAAATACTGAATTACGAATCGAAGTGGCAAACCGACAGCGTTTACTATAAAGGAACACCTCCGCAATGCCCGGCAAAAATAAGTGCGATTGAAAAACAGGTAATCGTCGATTCTGCGCTTAAATCCTATGCCGTCACAGGCTGCTGCGGTTATGCCAGAGTAGATATGAGAATGGATAATAGCGGAAGTATATATGTTTTGGAGGTTAACCCCAACCCCGATATCTCGCCGGATGCCGGAGCGGGCATTCAAGCAGTTGCCTCCGGTATGAGTTATAATGAATTTATACTAAAAATCGTACAGCTGGCTAAGGAGAGGGATTTTGGCTATTAAAATTCGCAAACTTGAAAAAGAAGACAAACCGGCATTGATGAACATTCTGAAGAATACGCCGGAATTTACAGCGGAAGAGGTTATCATAGCTGAAGAGGTTATCGACGCCTCGCTGGATAAACCGGAAACATCGGGATATTATTCGCTGGC
>CAZGVH010000167.1:0-2748 GCA_964528955.1 uncultured Dehalococcoidales bacterium
CAAAGATACTTGCCGTCTTGGTAGCCCTTAAAAACTGCGCAATATCGACTACAGCTCGTGTGGTATAGCTCTGCGGGATGAGCTGGGAATACTGAGGGAAGGCTCCCTGTACCAGTTGGGAAACCAGTTCGATATCTTTCAGCTTAAACAGGATTTGTCCTTTAGCGGTGTTCAGGCGGATCTCAACCGGCTCTTCCTGTTCGGTTACCATCCTGTTGAGCTCTGCCAGGGTTTTTGCCGGAATGATAGCGGTGGTCTTTTTATCGACACTTGCTGCTAACGGCATCTTGTAAACCGCCAGCCTGAAACCGTCGGCGGCAGCCAGTGTCAGTGTCTTGCCTTCGAAATCGGCATTGATGCCGGTCAGCACCGGTCTCGATTCATCCGAAGCGGCGGCGAAAACGACCTTTTCGATGCCTTTCCTGAGAGCTTCGGCTTCGACGCTGGTGACGACCCCGTCATCGACACTGGGTATCGGCGGGAAATCCTTGGCATCGACTCCGCTGATTCGGGCTTCGAAACGGGCGCATTTCAGTTGCAGTGTGCGGGTGCGCGGTGAAAGATTGATGTTGATTTTATCGCTGGGCAAAGATGCCACGAATTCATTCAGTAATTTGGCGGGTACGGTGATCGCACCTTCGTCTTCCACCTTGGCTCCCAGCCAGTAGGTGATAGCCATCTCGAGGTTGGTGGCTACGAGTTTCAAGCGTCCTTCATCGGTCGCTAAAAGTACATTATTGGTTATGGGTAGTGTGGTTCTGGTAGCGGCAGCTCTGCCGACATAGATAAGTCCGCGGTTAAGGTTTTCCTGAAGGCAGGATAATTTCATGATGCACCCCCGATATCTAGTAGTGTCGTGTAGTATATAACAAAATAGAGCAGTAAAACAAGTAATTTTAAGCGTTTTTCAATAAGTTTAGAATATTATTCAATATCGGGATAGCGTTTCGGGCAGCCATACCGCGGTGGCTGAGCCCGTTTTTAATATCTTTAGGAAGTTCCGCCATTGTTTTTCCAAGCTGCGGAAAGAGGAAAACCGGGTCATAACCGAAGCCGTTTTCGCCCTTCGGCTCGAAAGTGATAACTCCATAACATTCGCCGCTGCTGAATTCGGTTTTCAGGTCTTGCGGTGTCGTTACGGCTATGACACTGCGAAATCTCGCCTGTCTTTTTCCGTCGGGGATATTTTTCATTTTATTAAGCAGGAAATCAACGCGTTCTTTGTCAGTAGCTTTTTCACCGGCATAGCGGGCGGAAAGAACACCCGGCTCCCAGTTCAAAGCCTCCACCTCCAACCCGGAATCGTCTGCCAGCGACAGGAGACCGCTGGTTTTGGCAAAGGCTATGGATTTCAATGCGGCGTTTTCTTCGAATGTTGAGCCAGTCTCGGCAACCTCCAAATCGAGTCCGATATCGGTAGGGGATACAATAGAGCAGGGCAAGCCTGCAAATATGAGCTTCAGCTCTGCCAGCTTGCCCCGGTTGTTAGTCGCAATCAGAAGCCTGGACATTTAGTCCTCTATCGACGAAAACCTGTCCTTGAGTTTATCCATTACCTGCGGCATGGTGGTGTATTCCATCTCTTCCAGCGGTAAGCGATGGGGTTCGAACGGGCCGTGACGACGCATATATTCGGCAGCCACGTTCGCTTGTTTGCGGGCGTCATCGAAAGAGACATCGTCGAACATATCGCGAGGCCCGACCAGCATGCCTTCTGCAAGCTGGAATCCGAGAGCGGTTACCCTGGGCGGCCCGTCGAAACGGGTCGGTTTGCTGTCGGGAACAGATACCGGCATCAACGGCCCATAATGGGAACCGCGCATCCAGCCTACCACCAGAGCGGGAAGTGAGAACGGCTCCAGCACTTCGCCGACTGCGGGGAAAGAACCCTGGCAGCGTACGATACAAACGGGGTCGTCCTTGCCGACATAACGTCCGGCGATATATGAGAGTTTTTGTGTCGAGGATACAGCGGCGATTTCGCCGGTATCTCTGCTGTAAACCGATTTAACCGCATAACGTGACGGAGCGCCGATAAAAACCAGCAAATCGTAGATTTCTTCAGGGGTGCTGAAGTTTATTTTCTTGCATTCCAATACATCGTGAACCTCGAATGAGAAACCCTTGTGCATGTTGGGGGCGATCACCAGCCCAATGGTGTTGAAGGGGTCGGCGAACATTTTGTATAAAGGCATGTTCCATGAACCCGAAGAGGTTTTATCCGCCATGAAAATAACTACCGGTTCGGAGGTTCGTTCGTTCAGTTCCATTTCGGCAACACCGGGACCCATGCCCTTGACGTTGCCTGAGAAGGCATCGGCCAGTAAATCCTGTCCGGCGCCGTATAATTTCAATTTTTTGGCGATTTCCGTTCCCTTTACAAATGTATCCCACGCCATTTTATGGATCTTTTCATTTCCGACACCCAGTGTATGGGTCATTATCAGTTGCAGGTCGTCGCCGCACTTGGTTACATAATAATCGATTAACATTCCTTCGGCTTTGGACTTGTTAAGGCAATCGTTTGCCAAAGCAAGTATTTCCGGATGCGATTCGGAATGGCCTACGAAGCCACCGATATCCGCTTTAATTACGCTTAAAGTTAATTTCATGATACCCTCCAAAAAACTCTAATAATTAAATACTAAAAACGATTAATAATCAATACCCCTGCGTGCCTGGATGCCGCTGTTGTAGGGGTGTTTTATCATTAACATTTCCGTTACCATATCCGCTGCCTGTATGATC
>CAZGVH010000168.1:0-2726 GCA_964528955.1 uncultured Dehalococcoidales bacterium
ATTCCCATAAAGGATAAAGCCGAATCTTTGAACGTAGCTGCCTGCGGGGCTATTTGTATGTATCTCAGTTGTTAAATAAATAGGAAATCTGTAGGTAAAAATGGATTCTTATGCAATGCAGCTATAGTGGCTGATTCTCTTAGATTACCTGAACCTATGCAAAAATCTCTACTCCCGCCACTCCCAACAGCACCAGTATTACAGTCCATACAATTATGCCGATCGTCATCCAGAGAAGCAGTCTATTTTTAGACGCTCCCGAAGCGATTCCGATTGCGGCGCCAAGCAAAGCTCCGGTTATCAAAGGAGCCAGTAATCCCAATCCGATAACGCCGTATTTTTGCCAGATTTTTTGTATTGAGCCAGATTTTCCCCCATCTGTCGAGGTTTTATGGTGTTTCAGTATCCAGTTGCGCAGGCGTTCTCCGGTAAATACTATAATAAAAACGCCGATGGTTGCTCCTATGACGTTAGTAATAAAGATTATCAGAGGATGCAATCCCAGCACGAATCCCAGCGGGATAGCCGCCCATAACTCCAGAATAGCCAGCGCCGTAACCGACAGGATACTCAATATCATAAATGTATAGTAGCAGAATCCATCGGATTGTAACAGAATGAATTTGATTTAACAATGGAAAAATCAATTATTATAACGTTTAAAACTAACCTTTTCTCTATTTCTCCCGTTATAATTAATGTAGATAATATTTGATAAAAAAGGAGCTTTAAAGGAAATGTCACGATTGGCAAAATCTTTTTTATTTATCATTTTGGCTATAGCAGCCATTGTAATGCCGCTTACTGGTTGCAAGGATGAAGGCGGATTAAATCTGCCTTTCGATTTAGGTCAGGATGCGGCAGGGTGGGGCGGCGGGTTTGCGGATTTACCTGTCGATTACGAGCAGGACAGCTACTTGCTGGACTTCGGGTATATCGATTCTCCTCTGGGCGGCAAAGCCCTGATGATAAGCAGTATGAACCGCAGCGACGATATTTTTATGTATATAAAGAAACAAATAACTGCTGCTGATGGTTTAAGCCCGAATACCACCTACCTGGTTACGATAGAAGTTGTGTTTGCTACCAGCGCTCCTGCCGGAGCAATGGGTGTCGGCGGCGCGCCCGGCGAAGCGGTATATGTTAAAGTTGGAGCCTCATCGATTGAACCTGTGCCTGTGGATAAGGGTGGTTTCTATGAATTGAGCGTGGACAAAGGGCAGCAGAGTACGGGTGGCTATGATGCTGTGGTAGTCGGTAATGTCGCCAAGTTAGTCAACGACGATTTCGAAACCTACGAGTTGAAAACATTAAATAATCAGGATAACCCGATTGAAGTTACCACCGATGCGGACGGAAATATGTGGATATTCGTCGGCACCGATTCCGGCTTCGAGGGTTTAACGACACTGTATTACACAGCGGTCAATGTAACGCTGGAAGCCAAGTAGTAAACAGTATTCTCCTCCCCTTATATAGCTACCCGCAGCTTTACGGTTGCGGGTAGCTTTTATAGATATTGACCTTATCAACCGTCTATTCTACAATTGACGCATGTCGCCTGAAACGTTATCGATTCTTCTGACCGTTATCGCCGGGGTAATCGCAGCCGGTTGCCTGTTCGGGGCTTTCCGTTCGTTCAAGCGTAAACGCGCCATCGACGACTGCCCGACATCCAAAACGCAGGGTGTTTTTATCGGGCTGACCGAATTGAAAGGCACAGCCGAAAGCGATAGTCCCCTTACCAGTTACCTTGCCGGTAAAAAATGTGTCCAATATGTGTGGCAGGTAGACGAACACTGGTCGCGGACGGTGCATGAAACCTATGCCGATGCCCAGGGGCATGTGCATTCGCGCACGCGCACCGAAAGCGGCTGGAAGAAGATAGCAGGAGAGGAAAAAGCGGCTCCGTTCTATTTAAAGGACGATGCCGGGATTATCCGCATCGTTCCGGATGGCGCCAAGATAGAAAATAACCGGATTTTCAATGAAACCTGCACCCCCAAAGACGATTTGTATTACGGGAAATGCCCGGTAAGGGAAATTCCCCACACCACCCATAAAAGAAGATTCACCGAATCGGCGATTCCGCTG
This sequence comes from uncultured Dehalococcoidales bacterium, assembly GCA_964528955.1. Taxonomy (GTDB): domain Bacteria; phylum Chloroflexota; class Dehalococcoidia; order Dehalococcoidales; family UBA5627; genus UBA5627. The sequence goes on from CAZGVH010000168.1 coordinate 2,095, forward strand.
CATACCCTGCTCTATGTTATCGGGCAGGCTCGCGAAAGGCAGGATGTGGTCGCTGCCGAAATAGCGCAGGATAAAAACTGCAAAATGTTTATAATCTCGACCCGCGCCGAAAAGCAGGTGCGTATCTCTTACCTGCGCGGATTCTGGTTATGGCTTATCGGCGGTTTACTGTTCGCCCTCGGCGGATCCGCCGCTTTAACATATATAGGGAGCAATTTAATAGTATTTACATGGCAGCCGTTGGTTATTGCCGCTGCCGCCTATCTCTTCGTCTTTATACTGGCATGGGTCTGGAACGTATATAACAGCATGATCAACCTACATAACCGCGTCAAACAGGGCTGGTCGCAGGTGGATGTTCAGTTGAAACGCCGCTACGATTTAATCCCTAACCTGGTCAAGACAGTCGAGGGTTACCGCGATTATGAATCCGGAGTACAAACACTCGTTACCGAATTACGGAATCAAACACAGGCGACACCGCCGGGTGAAAAGGGCGGAGACTTCAAAGGCGTGGCTCCACTGTTGAATATAGTGATTGAACGTTACCCCGAATTAAAAGCCAGTCAGTCATTCCTTAGTTTGCAAAAACAGCTTGCGGAAACCGAGCAGCGCATTGCGCTGGCGCGCGA
>CAZGVH010000169.1:0-2714 GCA_964528955.1 uncultured Dehalococcoidales bacterium
ATGGACATGGTTAAATCGCAAATCGCTAAATTTCTTACTATCGAACAGGTTAAGGAAATAGCCGGAAGGCTGGGTGCCGCTCCCGGTGATATGTTGATGATCGCCGCAGGTGACGACGCAATGGTCAGCAATGTGCTTGGCAGAATGCGCTTGGAAATGGGCAACCGCCTGAAATTAGCCGACCCTGATTTGTTCGCTTATTGCTTCGTAGTCAATTTCCCGTTATTCAGCTGGGATGAAAAATCCAACCGCTGGGAATCGATGCATCATCCTTTTACGGCTCCCAAGGAAAGAGATATCCCCATCCTGGAATCGAATCCGGGCAATGTTTACAGCCAGAGCTATGATATCGTGTTGAACGGCTACGAGGTAGGCGGCGGTAGCATCAGAATTCATAATCCCGACCTGCAGAGAAGAGTGTTTAAGGTTATGGGGCATACCGATGCGTCCATAGACCAGCTTTTCGGACATTTACTGGAAGCGTTCAGTTATGGTGCCCCACCTCACGGTGGTATCGCTATCGGAGTGGACCGTATGCTAATGTTGATAGCCGGCGAAAGCAGCATCAGGGAAGTTATTCCTTTCCCCAAAAACCAAAATGCGTACGATTTGTGCTTTAATGCTCCCGATGTCGTCAGCCAGGAAGATATCGACGTATTACATATAAAACTAGTAGAAGAAAAAGAAGAAGAATAAAAATTATAAAGGGGTAGTAATGAAATCGACACTTGATAAAACGGAAAACCACATGAGTTATCTGACAGTTACAACCGAGGCATCGGAGTTGGATGAATACCTGGAAAAGGCATATCAATGGCTGGTAAAAAGAACTGAAGTGCCCGGTTTTCGCAAGGGTAATGCGCCCAGAGATATATTAGAAAAGCATGTCGGCAGGGATAAGCTTCTTGAAGACGCTATAAAAAATGCTTTGCCGTCGATCTGCAATAACGCTATAAAAGAACACAATCTCGAACCTGTAATGCAGCCGATGGTTAAAATCGTGCAAAACGAACCTTTGAAGTTCGAAATGATCGTTGCATTGAAACCGCTGGTCGAACTCGGCGATTATAAAACTATGGTGGTTGAGTCTGACCCTCTTGAAGTAAGCGATGAGGAAGTCAACGATATTATTGATAATTTACGCAAGCAGTACGGCAGTCAAAACGATATTTCGGATAGCCCGATAAAAAAGGGTGATACCGTAACGGCGGATATAACCGGTGAAATCTATGAATCACCCTTAATCCGTAAAAAGGGAACCAGGTTCGAAATGAATTCCGATTTTGCCAAAGAGATACCCGGGCTGGCTGATAAAATAATCGGCATGAAAAAAGGAGAGGAATCCAAATTTAAATTGACTCTTCCCGACGATTATGAAAATAAAGTTGCAGCCGGTAAAGTAATGGATTTCACTGTAAAAATAAATGATGTCCAGGGAACGACATTGCCGGAATTAACTGATGAATTTGCCAAGAAAATTTCTCCCGATATCGAATCGGTCGATGTATTGAAAGATAGAATACGTACCAATCTTAAAAGTGAAAAAGAACGTAACTCTATCTCCAATTATGAAGAGAAAGTTATAGAAAAATTGATAGCAGACAGCAAACTGGAATATCCTCCCGTAATGGTCGATATGGAATTGCAGGACTTGATACAGGAATATAAAAAGCAGCTACAGGCTACATGCCGCGATGAGAAGGAGTTCGAAGAGCGCATGAAACAGGTTCCCGAGGCGAAATTAAGAGAAAACGGCAAGCCGTTAGCTAAAAAGAGGGTTTTGTGGTCGCTGGTTGTAAGCGAGGTAGCTAAACAAGAGGGCATTACCGTTTCTAAAGAAGAAATCGATGAAGAAATAGAGAATATGTTGAAAAGCGCCGGGCAGAAAAGGGAAGAAATGCGCAAATATATAGATGAGAACAATGGACGCATGGAAGTAGAAAATTTCATAAGCGCCAAGAAGACCATCAAGAAACTGGTGGAAATAGTTAAGGCAAATACACCGGCTGAAAGCTAATACATATATAAAGGAGTGCACAAAATGTACGAGAATCCGATGAATGTTATACCCATGGTGATTGAAAGCGGTGCAAGAGGAGAAAGAGCCTACGATATCTACTCGTTACTCTTAAAGGAACGCATTATCATACTGGGAACCCAGATAAACGACCAGGTAGCCAATGTTATCGTTGCCCAACTGCTCTTCCTTGAAAGAGAAGATCCGGATAAGGATATCCAACTGTTTATCAACTCGCCCGGCGGCGTTATCGCATCCGGATTGGCAATTTACGATACCATGAATTTAATTAAACCCGATGTATCCACAATTTGTGTAGGTATGGCGGCCAGTATGGCTACAGTTTTACTCAGCGCCGGAGCTAAAGGTAAAAGATACGCTTTACCCAATTCGACCATACACATGCACCAGGCGCTCGGCGGAGCTCAGGGACAGGCTTCCGATATCGAGATTGCCGCACGTGAGATCATGAGGCTGCAGGATTTGATCAGGGGTATCCTGGTTACCAATACCGGACAGACCGTGGAAAAGATCATTCACGACACCGACCGCGATTTCTATTTGAATCCGCAGCAGGCTGTCGAATACGGCTTAATCGACGAGATTTTAAGCAAACCGGAAGAAAGCAAGAAATAAAACTGCTTCCGGTCAGAATTTAAACGCTTGATAACGGCAGGGTAGCTATATCCTGCCGTTT
>CAZGVH010000170.1:0-2705 GCA_964528955.1 uncultured Dehalococcoidales bacterium
TGGGCGGTTTGCACCGCTTTATGAAATGGGACGGGGCGATTCTTACCGACAGCGGCGGCTATCAGATCTTCAGCCTCTCCCCTTTAATCGAATTGTCCGATGAAGGGGCTGTTTTCCGTTCTCATCTTGATGGCAGCCGCCATTTTATCACGCCGGAAAGCGCTACCCTGTACCAGGAGAAGCTGGGAGCGGATATTATTATGGTTCTGGATGAGTGCGCCCATATCGATGCCGATTACAAAAAAGTCGAAAAGGCGATGCAGCGTACCCATCTGTGGGCTAAGAGATGTCTAAATGCGCATAATCGTCCGTACCAGTCGCTTTTTGCCATAGTGCAGGGAGGAGTCTTCCCTGATTTAAGGCGACGGTCTGCTGAGTATTTAACCTCGCTCGATTTCCCGGGCTATGCGCTGGGCGGTCTCAGCCTAGGAGAAGCGAAAGAGATTACCTATAATATTATAGATGAGACGGTCTCATTACTGCCGAAAGACAAACCGCGCTATTTGATGGGTGTTGGAGCCCCCGAAGATATCGTAGAAGGAGTTGCTCGCGGTATAGATATCTTCGATTGCGTCCTGCCGACGCGCGTCGCCCGCAACGGGGCGTTATTTACCCGCAGCGGACGCATAAATATCGGCAACAGCGGTTACAAGAAGAAGGACGAACCGGTCGACGCATTATGCGATTGCTATACCTGCAAAAACCATTCGGCAGCTTACGTGCATCATCTTTTCGATGCCAAAGAGCTGTTAGCCTACCGGTTGGCTACAATTCACAACCTCCGCTTTATGAATAATTTGATGAGCGATATCAGGCAGTCCATCCTGAACGGCACTTTCGCTTCTTTCAAGTCTGATTTCCTGAATAACTATAAACCTACCAACGAGGAAGTGCGCATCGAGCAGAAAAAGAAATGGATAGAAGTGCGCCACCCGAAGGCGGAATAGGGCTGCTATTGCGAGTCCATTCCCGGTAGGGAAGGCGAGGCAATCTCTACCAATTTTTTACCTTATAGTCAGTTATAATCAAAATACCTTTTCCCCTTTTTCTTCAGTGTTGAATGATGAATATTTAAGGTCTTTCATTAATGACAGCCCTAGAAATTATTCCCATGCTATTGACTAATCCCCTTGTAGAATAAGATAATGGTAAATATATATTGGGCGTAAGTATGCAGTTCGTTTGTTAAAAAAATAGAAAAAGGAGAAAAGAATGGCTTTTTGTAAGAATTGCGGCAATCAATTGAAGCCGCAGGGTAAATTCTGTGAAGCCTGCGGTACTCTTGTAGAAGAAGAAAAACCGGTTCAGCCGGTTGGCGCAGCTCCCGGAAATGTTCCCCCGTATCGACCAGTCGCTAACACGGGGCAGCCAATGGCGCCTGCCGGTAATAAGAAATCCAATATGCCGGTTATCATTCTTGCCTGTGCGCTTGCAGTGGTTTTAATCGGCGGAATTATCGGTATAATCAGCCTTTCCGGTACTGTCGGTAACCTGAGAGATGAAAATACGCAGCTTGTTGCCGACAAGAACCAGCTTACCAGTCAACTTAACGCAGCTAACAGCACGATTACCAGTCTTAATAACGATTTAAGTCAAGCTAATAGCGAAATCGATAACCTGACCGGCGATTTGAATGATGCAAACGATACCATTGGTGACCTGAATACCGATCTGGCGGCAGCTAACAGCAGCCTGAATGCTGCAAATGCAACCATTGATGATTTGAGTCAGGAGAACCAGGAACTGGCTGCCGATAAAGGCCAACTGGCTGAAGATTTGGCGGATGCCAATGATACAATTCTGTCGTTGAATTCGATAATCGATGTAATGGATTATAATTACGGAGAAATTCTCCAATTTATTTACGAGAGATTCGGGCTTGTAGAAGAGGATGCTACTCAGTTTGTAACTCCTTACGATGAGGATGTCGAGGACCTTGTCGACTGGCTGGTTACTCCTTTCGATGCCGGCGATTGGAATAAAGCATGGGAAGACTTCCTGTGGATGTTCCATTGGGTACGTAATAATATAGAGTATTCTTATGATAGTCCTTTACCTGTTTTGCCCCTGGATTTACTTGAGGGGGGAGATCTCTCATGGTTTAAGGAATTCTGGCAATTCCCCTGGGAGACCATATACTGGCAAACGGGTGACTGCGAAGACCAGGCGTTGCTGTTAACCAGCATGATAAAGAACTATGGTCAGGGAGAGACCTATGCTTATTGCATAGGCATCTCCAATGGCGAATCGGGGCATATGGCAGTTGCTCTTCCGGTAACCGATAACAGAATGGTAATCTTCGACCCGACCGGCCAATACTATTCCTCTGATTGGACTGGAGATGTTGTCTTTTTGGATGTAGAAACGGCATTGGCAGATTGGTTGGACTGGTGGTCTGACCAGATGCCCGGAGCGGAAGTTGATATGTTCTTCGATGATGAGGATTTCTGGGAATTCGACGGTAACGATGAGTTCCTGGAGTGGTACCTGGGTTAGTTCGATGACGAAATATGTAACATAATAGGATTTTAAACGGGATTGCCGGATCCGGCAATCCCGTTTCTCTTTTATACTATTCTTTCATCGGCTATGGCAATATTAGATTAAATAAGAGTTAATAACTGCAAGAGGTGACAGTATATGGATACTTTAGAGTTATTGGCAAAAAACGAAGAAGAAATAAGCGAATTATACAAGCTATATGC
>CAZGVH010000171.1:0-2654 GCA_964528955.1 uncultured Dehalococcoidales bacterium
TTCGCACTATATATGTTATGTAATATTCACACTAAAAACACAAATACCAAAAAATAGACATAAGTAATATAGTCTGCAATTCAAATCGCGTCAGGAAGTAAAATTATATACAGAGAAAGCTTTTATAAATAATTATTTATTTTAGTAATCATTGTCGACAGGGATTCGGCGAAAACTCTTCTGAGAGTTTCGATGGCGAATATATCAGGCGTCATATCCCTGTTCATATAGAGTTTTTGATTTGTTTCCTGCAGGATGGCAGGAACGCGTGCCCCTTTCCTTTTCATCGAATTAATAGAATGTTGTCCGCAAACATGGCCGTATACAGTATCGAATTCAGACTCGTTAACGCTAATCTTTATCTCAGGAAGCATTTTGGCTAATTCCTCAGCATATATTTCGATAAATGCATCCGGGCAAAAAACGGTTTTCGTGCTGTTGATTGGTGAAACCTGATAATTCATCAATTCTATTTGATTATCCGCAACTCCATGGCTTGTTACAGTTGAATGACCGTCAAGCATAAAATTGATTTTATCTTTTACAATCTTTTTACTGATGTCATAATGAAAAGGTTTTAAATATTTTCTTGCAAGCAATTGCTTCAACGTTATGTCAGGTTCTTCTCCTTTTTTATATAAGTCTTTCGCCAGCCTGTTTTTTAACGGAACACTGTCTTCTAAAATATCGGGATTTCTGTTGGCTTCCAGTATTAAGCTGCAATATGGAAATATCATCTGTGAATTATCAAGAATATCGCGAAAGTCATAAAGCCAGTGAGTATGCCAGTCTATATCGACTGTAAATTTCTCGAATTCATCGGAAAGCGCATTGATGGGAATTTCCGGAGGTATCAGTATCCCGCTATGTGGAATTACGACTAAAAGGTCATTAAATGCCATAGTACCACTCTAAAATAGGCGTAGTTATTCCATATGCTCCATTAACTTGTGAGCCGGGTCTGGCTCCTTGCCTGTTAAAATCAGGGCAAAATGATTAATTATTTCATCGGTTTCGGGGTCTTTATCATGCCACCTGATGAGAAATTCCTCTTCGGTAAGCCATGTTTTACGGAAACTGGAAGGGTCTTCAAAAACAATTATGTTATCATAATATCCTATTACGATAACATAATGCCCGTCATTATAATCTTCATGCCATTCTTCCAGTGTCATGTATTTTTCCGCCCAGGCTTGGACCAGTACGATTACCGGATGTGTGGTATCGATGAATTGCTTCACCTCTTCGATACCCGCATCGTATTTTACCAGTACCCCGAATCCGTATTTCTCAGCGACGGCTATCATGTTCTTTATCGGCGTACCATTGCTGCTGATTAAAAGCTCGCTGAATAACACATCTTTGCGGACTTCGATCCCGTAGTATGCCATCACCAATTGTAATGCCGTTGCACCGCAATCGAAATCGAAAGTCTGTCTTCCACCGGGCAAATCAATAATCATATCAAACAACTATTGAAGAACGATACACAATAAAAGTTTAAATTAATATGCACCAGAATTAAATTATAATACAGTCCGTCATCCGCATTGCGATAAGCGATCCCGTATACTTTCCCTGTATAGTAACTTGTTGCCCTTTTTCCAATTTTCTTAAATCATCGGCATACTTCTTATCGAACATGCATTGAACGCTTTTCATTGCGTTTAAAGATGCATCTGTCAACCTTATATAATGAATGGCAAGCACCTCTTTAACATCTATAGCGGCGGCATACCCTGATAGCCTTAATCTCTTGTTTACATATTTATTCGTAGCGGAAATGTAATCTGCGGTATAATCCGCAAGTAAATCGTCAATCGTTATGTCAATATCCGCCGGAGCCACTGTTTCGGTTTTAACTTGAACCTGTTTAATCTCCTGTTCCTCTATAAGTTCAATTGCCGCTGCTTCTTCAACTTTATTATTATTTGTTTCGAATACGACTGGAACCTCGGAAACCGTTTCTATTTCAGCAGCTACTTTCTCCGGCTCTTCTGTTATATCATCGCTTTCTTCCGGAATGTCCGGGTCTTCAGCAACCGTTTCATCTGCTTCGCAATTACATTCGGGAGTCACTATTTCTTCCGGTTCATCATCGGCTGATTTTGGCAGTATATCCTCTTCAATGGTGGTCTCTTCTTCGGATTCGTCCGTAACCGTTAAACACTCGGCAATTTCTTCTTTAAATTCCGGTTCTTCGGATATCTGCTCTTCTCCCATAGTGTTATAGCTTTGATTAGCATCGTATTTTTCATGGATATCAATCTCATTTACCAGGGGCACGTGCTGCATTTCCCGGATAATTTCCTTCTCTTGGTCTAAATCTTCATATATCTGCTCATCTACGTGAACTGGTTGTTTTTTAGCGTTTAACCTATCCTGTCTTATTTCACCATATGTTTTATCTATCAGTTTAAATACAGGTGAAGATAAAGGATAACCGCATAAGTAGCATGCCCAGTCTTTGGTTCTCATTGTCTCTCTAAAGCAGTTAGGACATCTTGGCATTTTGCACCTCTAAATGGAATATCCGACAGTATAATTCGATTTGTATATAAAAGAGAATTTATTAAGTGAAGTGTACGCGGGAGATATAATAGAAGTGGGCTCGGTAGGTATCGAACCTACGACCAATCGGTTATGAGCCGACC
>CAZGVH010000172.1:0-2643 GCA_964528955.1 uncultured Dehalococcoidales bacterium
GATGAAGCAGGTCTGTGTGTAGAAGAGGCGCCCCGTGAGAGTACCGAAGTCGCCGCAGCCAGAGCCGAGAAGATGGTGGAAGACATCAAGGCGAAAGCGGCGGAAACCACCGTTTTTACCGGAAAAATCGAACAGAGACAAACCCTCTGCCCGCAATGCAACAAGCCTACGGGCGAAGGAAAGTTCTGCAACAACTGCGGAGCAAAGCTCAATGCCAGTAAATGTCCCTCCTGCGGATCTCCCATTCCCCAGGGTTCCAGGTTCTGCGGAGAATGCGGAAACAGAATATAATAATTAAATTTTCGACCGGCAACCGCTGTAGACTCGCTTTATGGCGGTTGTTTTGTTTTTATTCCATAAAGTCCGGCCTACCACAACAGCAATATTATGATTAAGTTAGGCAATACTTATTAAAAAAGTTGTATTAAACCCCTTCCCTCCACTTGCCAACACCTGCTCTTTATCTAAATGGATTCTCAACATCTATTTTCTTAAAAAATGATATGGTCTATACACATATAGTAGTATTGACAAGTACATATTTTTACTGATATCATCATTCACATAAAGTTTAATTTTCATATTTTACAAATTACAGAATTTTCATTTGAGGAGGTTTAACATGTCAAAAGACAAATCCGCCCCCCCGAAAGAAAACCCTACCGGTGGCAATTCCGTACTGGTTGCCGATGCCGACGCCAGCCTGCGCAGTTCCATTGTTAATTACTTGAAACAAGGGGACTATTGCGCCGTAGAGGTTGCCGATGGACTGAAAGCGACGGCTGCAATCGCTAAAGAACACTATGATTTGGCCTTTATCTCCCAGGAAATCCCCTCCAAAAGCAGTGTCGAAGTTCTTGCCGATGCAATCAAAAAACAACCGGGTATTAAAATCGTTATTACATCTGCAAAACCAACCGCCGATTCGCTTGCCGAATGCATGAAACTGGGTGCTTTCGATTATCTGACAGCACCCTTTACAAACGAAGAACTGGGGAAAGTGATAGACGAGGCTTTCGGCAGGAAAAAACTCCCGGAAACAGCTAAAGCTGCTGCCTCAAAGAGTGAAGAGAAACACCAGGAAATAACTTCCATGATGGAAGAAAAAAGGGTCTTTAATCCTTCTCTGGAATTTGTCGATAAAGCCGCCGTTTCAGGTATGCGGCATTATAAGGCTTTGTACAACTGGTCGATAAAGGACCCGGAAGGTTTTTGGGGACACCTTGCCGAACAGTTGGACTGGTATAAAAAATGGGATAAAGTACGCGAGTATTCATTCAGCGGAAATATCAGCATCAAGTATTTTATCGGCGGCAAAATCAACATCAGTTATAACTGTCTGGACCGTCATTTGAATACCTGGCGCAAGAACAAGGCCGCCCTGATTTGGCAGGGCGAAGGCGAAGACGAAGTCAGGACATTTACTTATCAACAAGTACACTATGAGGTGTGCAAATTCGCCAACGTATTGAAGAAACTCGGTGTTAAAAAGGGTGACGCAGTAACCATTTATATGCCCATGATTCCTGAAGCGACTTTTGCCATGCTTGCCTGCACCCGTATAGGCGCTGTTCACAGCATCGTTTTCAGTGGATTCAGCGGTGAATCCTTGAAAGACCGTATACTTGACTGCAATTCCAAGCTGCTCATTACTGCTGATGGTTATCATCGCAACGGCCAGATTATCAGGTGTAAAGATTCAGCCGATATCGCCATGAAAGACTGCCCCAACGTCAAAGACATGATTATCGTCAAGAGGCTGGGACTGCATATCACCATCAACGAAGGCAGAGACCGCTGGTGGCATGAGGAAATGGAAGCCGATGATATCTCTACTGTTTGCGAACCGGAAGTCATGGATGCCGAAGACCCTCTGTTCATTCTTTATACCAGCGGCAGCACCGGTAAACCTAAGGGTGTTATGCATACCCAGGCAGGTTACCTGCTGCATACATTGCAGACGATGAAATGGGTGTTCGATATTAAAGACGAAGATGTCTTCTGGTGTACCGCCGATATCGGGTGGGTAACCGGTCATAGTTATGTAGTTTACGGACCGATGGCTACCGGAGCTACCAGTTTTATTTACGAGGGAACTCCCACCTTCCCCAAACCGGACAGGATGTGGCACATCGTAAATAAATTCAAGATTAATATCTTTTATACCGCCCCTACCTTGATCCGCGCCCTGATGCGCGACGGTGAAGAATGGCCCAAGAAACACGACCTTTCCAGCCTGAGACTACTGGGAACAGTCGGTGAACCCATCAACCCCGAGGCATGGATGTGGTATCACCGCGTCATCGGACGAGAAAAATGCCCGATTGTCGATACCTGGTGGCAGACGGAAACCGGCGGGCACCTGATTACTCCGCTGCCGGGAGCGATACCCACCAAACCGGGTTCCGCTACCATGCCGATTCCCGGCGTCGAACTGATGATAGTTAATGCCGACGGCAACCCGGTCGATATCAACGAAGGCGGTTATCTGTGTATCAAGAAACCGTGGCCCGGTATGATGCGAACCATTTACGGCGACCATGAAAAATTCAAGAATACCTATTTCTCGCGCTTCCCCGGCATGTATTTTACCGGAGACGGAGCCAGGAAAGACGAGGACGGTTATTACTGGATCATGGGACG
>CAZGVH010000173.1:0-2629 GCA_964528955.1 uncultured Dehalococcoidales bacterium
CCGTCTGGGACAAGGGAATGGAATACAATTTTGCCATTGTAAATCCGCTTACGCAAAAAATTATAGGTTGGTGCGGTTTAAACCGCATCGACTATCAGAATATGATTGCCAACCTGGGATACTGGATCAGAAAACAGGACTGCAATCAGGGGATAGCCTCGGCAGCCGCACTTTTACTGGCAAGGTTCGGTTTCGAAAAGCTGAATTTTAACCGTATTGAAATCAAAGCCGCGAAAGACAATCTGGCCAGTCAGCGCGTGGCTGAAAAAACCGGGGCGGTGCGTGAAGGGATTTTAAGAAACCTGATAAATCAACAGGGAAGGGTATCCGACGGAGTGATGTACTCACTGATTCCTTCCGATATTATATGAGAAGAAAATGGAACATTATCACGATCCCAAGGTAGATAAAATCGCAGAGTTGATCCTGGAATCCAGACGGCCGACCTTCTTTACCGGCGCCGGTATCAGTACCGAATCGGGAATACCCGATTTTCGCAGCCCCGGCGGTATATGGGAACGTTTCGACCCGGACGATTTTACATATGAAAAATTCTTAAACAACGCCGAAGCGCGCCGCAAGCAATGGCGGTTGTTTAAAGAACTGGGAGCAGAAGCCGTTCCCAATAAGGCACATATAGCTATCGCTGAATTATATCACCTGGGAAAGCTCGACTGCGTAATCACCCAGAATATAGATAACCTGCACCAGAAAGCAGGAGTACCCTATAAGAGGGTGCTCGAACTGCACGGCAACCTGCACTGGTTTATCTGTTTAAACTGCTCCAGACGTTTTACGTTGGAGTATATCAGGGAAAAAGCAGGGGGAAACGACACTCCTCCGGTCTGCGAAGAATGCGGCGGACTTTTAAAAGCCGATGTCGTTTTCTTCGGTGAAGAACTTCCGGAAGATATTTTACGCGAAGCGATGAAGCGAGCCTGCACTTGCGACCTGATGATTGTCATCGGGTCGGGACTGAGCGTTTACCCTGCTTCATATCTTCCGGCTTATGCCGTAGACGCCGGAGCCAGGCTGGTTATCATTAACCTGACACCCACCCCCTTCGACGCCCAGGCCAGCATCGTTATCCATGCCAAAGCTGGAAATACAATGTCTGCCATCGCTTATCAGGTTAAAGACAGGCTGTTTTATAAATAGGCATTGCAATAATAAAATCAGCAAAATTTAAGCCTCATTCCTTCTTGTCATGAAGCACTATCAGTATTAACAAAAAATAAAAAGCCGTTCGTGGTGAGCCTGTCGAACCATAACGGCGGCGAACGTCGAATTGTATTGAGATACTTCGCTACGCTCAGCATGACAAATAAATCGTCGTTGCGAGGATGCCGCAGGCGGACGAAGCAATCTCTACAATACCTCATAATTACCCCGCTCCGCATATATAATAAAAGGCATTCGTAATAGGATTAACAAGACAGCTGCCGAGTAGGTCGAAGGATTTTAACAGTAATTCATTAACGAAGTATTCAATGGATTGTTACGATTACCCAAATCAGCCTATCTCAAGCGGTTGACGGCTACGTATATACCGATGCCGACTGCCAGAATATCCAGCATGATAAACATTAAAGAGGACGAGTAAATCATCCCTATTGGCGTAAAGACGCTGGCAAAGCCGCTTACTATGACTAAAATAGCGGCAATTACTGCCAATTTGCTGCCACGCTTGCGGTTTATAACACGGCTCATCCCCTCGCTGATGCAGAAACCGGCTCCGGCGCCCAGCAGCAGGTTGAGAAAAATGAAGTTGGCATACAATCCCAGGATTCCCCATAAAAAGCCGTAGCCGACGGCTATTACCAATCCGACACAGGTCGATAGCAGAATTTGCTTGTTGCTAACCTGAAAGGTGGGCAGTTTCTTGATACGGGCGCATTCGCGGCAGCGCGCTCCCACGGGTGTTTCCACCATACATTTGGGACATATCGGTTTATCGCATTTACCGCAGCGAAGACTGGTTTCAACGTCCGGATGTGCAGCGCATCTCATACTTTCCATTAAATGTATTAGTTTTCTCCTCTTTTCTGATTGATCCAGGCCTTGGCATCCCTGATATCCCTGTCGAGAAACAGGCGGTTGAAGAACAACTCGACTGCCGGTGTTGATTTGCTGAGCGATGTTCTCGGGGTAACTATTCTTGTAAAAAAAGCGATTAAAGACAAACCGATAAAGCCAAGGGTTACCCCCAGCCTGTCTTCTACCCCGAATGGCTGATATAAAAACCAGCTTAAAAAGGGGAGGGAGAACAACACCAGGAAAACGCCGAAAGCCACCTGTTTGACAGGCGCAAAAAGATAGGGAACCACCAGCATTATAAGACCTATCCAGGGGGATATCATGGTAATTACCCCAAGGCTGGTAAAGATACCTCTTCCCCCCTTGAAATTCAGAAAAACCGGCCAGTTGTGTCCGATGATAGACGCAAGACCTATAGTGACCTGTGCCAAAGCCCCCAGACCGACCAATTGTGCCAGCAAGACTGCCAGCGCTCCCTTGCCGACGTCGCAAAGCATGACCGGTATAGCCAGCCATTTCGAAGTGCACCGCATGACATTGGAAGCGCCGATTTTGCCGGTGCCGTGCTCCCTTATATCTATATGGTAAAACC
>CAZGVH010000174.1:0-2625 GCA_964528955.1 uncultured Dehalococcoidales bacterium
GCATTGAGCGGAGATGGATTTGTTCTGCATTATAACGGCGAATCCTGGGCTATCACGGGCAGCTTAGAAGAAGAAAACATCCACGCGATTTGGGGATGTTCAGGGACAAACATTTATGCGATACGCAATCGCAATACTATCTTTCACTATGACGGGAATATATGGAGTTCTATAGGTGAAGGTATACTGCCAGATGAGTATTATCTGGAATCGGGTGTTTTTAGAGATATATGGGGAAGTTCATCATCAGATATATATATACCGCTCGATAGCGGAGAGATACTGCATTATAACGGCACCGACTGGGAGATGTTTAATAGCAGAACAGGTAATCTCATCAGGACAATCTGGGGCAGTTCTGCTAACGATATTTATATGGTTGGAACTGATGGCACTATTCTGCATTATGACGGCAACTAATTTTGTATACCATAGCTTGAATATGGTATTGACAAACCCTTTGACATGGTTTGTCAATGGGAGATAAGGGGATAAAATGAATACTTTTTTCAAATTCATCGCATGGCTGGGGATAGTCCTGTTTACACTGGGAGCGGTAATAGCTTTCTACGGCTCGTGGTTGTTTGTGTTGGCGGAGCCTGGAGAAATCGGAGTACTTTTCGAATATATGTTTGCAATGTGGTTCGGTATTCCCGGCATTGTTTTAATGATTATCGGCGGAATAATCTCGAAACCGAAAAACTTCTGGCTGGCAAGTATAATAACCGGGGTATTTTATATTATTTCCTTTTTTTATGTCTATATACACATTCCTGAGAGCCGTTTTGTGTTTATAATTGAAGTTTTATCTATTTCTGCCTTACCGGGACTGATAGCCGTTATTATGGGAATACAATTAAAGAAAGACGAGAAAAACATACGGGAAAGACAGCAACAGGAAGTTCCGATCCAGCGCTAGACATCGATGTCAAAGGGTTTGGCAAAGGGGAATAATATGAAAATATTTTTAAAGGTTCTGGCATGGCTGGGACTAAGTTTTTTCCTGCTGTTGATAATAGCTGATTTTATCCAGTCGTTCTTTGCTATCACCGCAGAGACGGTCGGGGGGCTGATGATAGGCCCTGAAAGTGCTTTCGTATTCAGTCTTATCGGGATTATCCCGATGCTTATCGGCGGTATTTGGGGTAAACCCGAACATTTCTGGATAGCCTGTATAGCAACCGGTTTTCTGTATATCCTTTCGCTTTTCTATTTTTACACGCATCTTCCTTACTGGATAGAACACCGGTATATCTATGTGATGTTCAGAGACCTGATATTCTGTCTTTTACCCGGGCTGGTTGTCATTATCGAGGGGATATGGTTGAAAAAAACCGTTATGCCGGATGATAAACAGGTA
This sequence comes from uncultured Dehalococcoidales bacterium, assembly GCA_964528955.1. Classification (GTDB taxonomy): domain Bacteria; phylum Chloroflexota; class Dehalococcoidia; order Dehalococcoidales; family UBA5627; genus UBA5627. The sequence continues at coordinate 1,361 of CAZGVH010000174.1, forward strand.
TTCTACGGGACTGTCTAAGGCTGTCCGATGCTGTCAATGGTATATGACTAGCCTTCAGGCAATGCCGGGGATTTCTTGCCGGATTTTTTCCTTAAATAGAAAGCGGCAGTACCCAGCAGGGGAGAGCTTATTATAATGAACAACCACAATAAATCTCCATGGTTATTCAATCCCAGGGGTTCGGCAAGAATAAACGGCAGCGCTCCTCCCAGTATTACGCCGATCAATCCGAGTATCAATGAACCGTTATAGCGCAGCAGCTTTTTGAAAATAACGATACCTAAAAAGACACCGAGCGGGTAGCCCAACGCCAATCCCATTATTACACCCACCAAGCCGCCCCACCCACCGGCTCCATCCTGCATCAGCCTAGACAGCAATAAAGCCGCCAGCACACTTATAATCCCTCCGGCTACAGCGGTTCCGATTACCATACCGGCAAACCTTAATACTCTACGCATATATCAATCATAACATACAAACTGCAAAATCTGAAAAGTTGAATACTTACCGCCAAGAGGGTAAAATATCTTGTTGGAAGCCGGGGTGGCGGAATTGGCAGACGCAGCGGACTTAAAATCCGCCGGAGAAATCCTTGTGGGTTCGACCCCCTCCCCCGGCACCAATCCTCGAATTGACTGGTTTCTCCCCTGAATTTATACTACAGCCCCTCTTATGACCGCTTTGCAAGACTTCCGGAGGTTATTTTTAGCATATCCGACTGTCTAGACCGTCGAGAGTATCCTGTTGATTTGCCAATAATACAGTTAATGTAATTGCAGCAAATTGATATCTATACGAGAAGCAGGCTTGACAGTATACCATGGACAAAGCCTGACAGAGGCTGGACAGAAGCTATTTCTTTTTCTTAGGACTGATAAAGTGTTTCTTCCACCACGGCACTTTGGGGGCCGTCAGCATTTTCATCTGTTTCAACTGGCTCTCGAGATTGCGGATGCGTTCCGTGGCTATACCCAGCTGAGCGGCCATGTTCATGTTCTTTTCCTGGAGCTCCCTGACAAGTCCCATGCTCTGCATGATAGCCTGTCCGGGGTCGTATACGGGTTGTGCAGGGGGCGGGGCGGTAGCAAGGTCTTCCGGTTTTTCGTATTCGACCGCTTCATCTTTAATCGGTTCGAGGTCGGAAGGCAGGTTCAGAATACGGTACTCTTCTCCGAAGTGGCCTACGATCAGCTCAGCCTGAATTTTACCGGATTTTATGTAACGCCTGATGGTCCTGGTGGATACCCCCAGGGTCTCGGCGG
>CAZGVH010000175.1:0-2621 GCA_964528955.1 uncultured Dehalococcoidales bacterium
AGTATTCTTTTTGTACTTTAAAGCCGGCAGCATCAAGTACATTTGCCAGTGTACTGCCTAAAACCGCGCCTCTTCCGTGCCCGACATGCAGGGGCCCTGTAGGATTGGCGCTGACAAATTCTATTTGAACCTGTTTACCATTACCGTGTTCGATATTACCGTAGCATTTATTTTGATTGAGGATGCTATTTACCTGTTTAGTCAGCCAACCCGATGACAGCGTAAAATTAATAAAACCGGGTGGGGCAACGGTAACATCAGCGATTTCCTCGTTTCTGGGTATAAATGAAGCAATACTTTTGGCGATATTCAGCGGATTTAAACCGGTAGCGCGGGCAAGCTTTAACGGCAGACTGGTAGCGTAATCCCCGTGCTCGGCTTTTTGCGGACGCTCAATTGATACATCCGGAAGCGGAATAGCCGGCAACTTACCGGATTGTTGCGCTTCCGTTGCCGCCTGTTTAATCGATTCGATAATCCTCTGTTTAACAACTAAAATTTCGCTCAAGATATCCCCCGTTTAAAGCTATATAATGGTGCATTATAACACAACGCACCATTATATAAATAATCAGAATTAAAAAATAATGCCGGAAAATAGGCGTCTATTTCGAAAGGATTATTTCCCGAATAATTCTTCGACTTCTTTTTTCCCGTTAGCGATTTCTTTAACCATTTCCTTGTCTTCCCTTAACAGGAGGGTTTGGAATTCGCCGACATGGGTTTTTTCTTCTTTGGCAATTTCCAGTAAGAGTTTTTTAAGGTTGGCACTTTCTGCCAGGCCCGCCATTTGCTCATAAAGGTTTATGGCATCCAATTCTGCAATTACGGCTGCTCTTAGTATTTCCTTGTCGATGTCCTTCTTGTCTACTTTAGCCAGTTGGATGGGTATTTGTGATAACATTTTATACCTCCGTAAATTAGTATTATATCTATATCTTAAATGCTTTTTAAATTAAAAACAACTTATTTCAGCTTTTTAACATCCTCTATGGGAAAGGCGGCATATATAGTTATTGGATTTTGGATTAGAGTCACATAGTTTTATTTCTTATTACCGCCGAGTTGTGACTTCCTCCCGGGAAGCCATACGTAATATATACGGACTGCGTATACTGGTTATTCAAAAAAAACGGCTCAAGCCGCTCGTGGCCTTGTCCCAGTGTAACGCGGGATGAGCCCACACTTAGCCGTTCGTGGTCTTGTCCCAGTGTAACGCGGGATGAGCTTGTCGAACCATAACGGCGACGGATAGAAGGAACCATTCTTTAGAGTCTCAACTGGTCTGAACTCGCATTTGTACTGTCAAGGAGGCATTATGACATTAAACGAAATAAGAACCCTGGTCAGGCGCGACCTGCGCGATGAAGACGAAAACAATTACCGCTGGAGCGATGACGAAATCGACAGGCACATACTGCATGCCGTCAGCGATATCTCTGAAGCCGTTCCGGCGGAGCAAACAGCTATTATATCCACTGTCAGCGGCTCAAGAGAACTGGATATATCGGGTATTGCGGACAGGATTGCGATACGTGCAGTGGAATACCCTGTAAACCACTTCCCGAAATGTTACCGTCGCTTTTCACTCTGGAAAAATACCCTGACATTAATCGACTGTGAAGTCCCCGACGGCGGGAATGCCTGTATCTACTACGAAAAGGCGCACACTTTGGACACTTCAAGTTCCAGCATTCCGTCGCATCTGGAAGAACTGGTGATTTGCAGCGCCTGCGGCTATGCCGCTATCGAATGGGCGGCTTATTCCATCAACAGGGTCAATACAGGCGGCAGTGAAACGCACCGTGAGTTTTTAAGCTGGGGAAAAACCAAAATCGATTACTTCAGAAGCGAGTTGAAACGGATGGGGAGTAAAAACCGCGTTCGCGTCAAGCAGATGTATCAATCAGGAGGTCAAACAGCTTTCAAGACAACGAGTCATATGCCTTGAATATGGGGGATTTAAATGAACATTTATAAAGCTATCTGGAAAATAATCGGCGGCCGCCCGTGGACATATATACTGCGTGACATCTGGCATAAATACGAAGGGCTGTGCATTATCGCGCTTGCAGCCGCCGGGGCGCTTCTTGGTCACTGGTTATGGCCTCATCTAATGTGGTTATTCCTGACATTTACTGCCGGCTATATCGCCGGGCATCTCTTCTGGGGAAAAGAGTACATCCCCGACCAGCAGGGGGAGGAGTAAATCGGATGAGAAATCTGTCAGGGACTTTGCTTAAAGCTCAAAAACAGGCTAGCCATATTCCATACGTCAAACTGGAAGCGGTCAATAAGATAAACGGGGTTACACGATTGCAGTGGGAAAGACTTTACAACGGAACGGAGGAGGAATACTTCCATGCCGCAACGATAGCCGCAGACGGCTCTTTAATCCGGGTTAGAATTTCCCCTCCATCCGATTCCTGTAAATTATACATTCAGCGAACTGCAAATCCGGGGCAGGATTCCACTTTCAATGCCTGGACTTATACTGGCCAGTATAACGCTGTAATCGTAGCCGCTACATCATACGAAGCGACCGTTGCCGTATTCTGGATTAAAAGTGACCGCAAGATACAATGCATTCTAAGCAGCGATTACGGAGTCACATGGTCAGG
>CAZGVH010000176.1:0-1209 GCA_964528955.1 uncultured Dehalococcoidales bacterium
CCTCAGGGCAGGGCATATGTTTTGCAGGTAAAAGCATTGAGAGACGGATATCTGCTCTCGGCCTGCATCGATTGGGATTCAAATTACATTTATTCGTGGAACATAGCAGTTATCGGGAAAGCAATATATTCGATCAATGCGGAAACCGACGTCATAACCGCCGGGCCTTCTTTCTCCGATGCGCTGCCCCTTCATCCGCTGCCTCTGTCATAATCCGGGGAAATATTAGAGGGGGCTATCCAGCCCCCTCTTTTTAATACTTTTTAACCCTTTAATTCGCTACCAGACAGCCGGAACAGCATCCTTAGGATTGTTAGAACCCTTTATCCCGGGCAGTACATCTACATTCTTCTGCACCGCGCCCAGGTATGTCGGTTCGACAGTCCACCAGTAGGAATTATAACTGCCGTCGGAATCGGCATCGTTATAATCACCATACATCGGTATCCGGAATAATCCGTCGGGCCTGCCGTCATTATCGCCCCAGCTGTTCAGCATAATCCAGTAATGATTAGCCGGGTCAGAGTCGCTGTCATCATATCCAACACACAGAACAGCATGTCCGGCGCCTTCATCGTCATTCCAGTCCTTCCCGTCGGAAAATCCTTTGTTCCAGATAGACGATTCCGATTCATATTTCCAGAAATCGTAGAATTCCTTCCAGTCCTCATCATCCGCCAGGTAAAAGGCAAAAAAGATTCCCTTGTTTTGATTCAATATATTCTTGATTCGCATTATAGCGGTTTCATCGCTGACCCCGTGCGTCCTTATCTGTCCGTAATCCACACTATCAAGCAGATATCCTGAATTAACGGCAATTGAATCGGCGGATATGGCAGCGTTGTTTCCGCTGTTGTAATCCTGATACTCGGCATTTATGTTCGACCAGGAGATGATGAATTGCTGTTCATCATAAAAACCGGCAAAATCGGCGGCAGTACCGCCATTGCCGGCCCAATCGTCACCGGTACCGTCATTGAAGAGTGAATCCAGATATTGTATGGATAACCTGTCCGTGATGCCCAGTTGAACGTTCAACGCAATTTCCATGCAGCCGGTTCCCGCCCATACCCAGCAGGTACCTACACGACCCTGGTCGCGTTCCTCGGGGATGTAATACAGATACGAAAGCAGGTCGAAAGAACTCCCCGCCTGCAATGACAGCAGCTTCTTTTGAACCTGCCAATCCATAACCGCATCAGGATAAGA
>CAZGVH010000176.1:1309-2617 GCA_964528955.1 uncultured Dehalococcoidales bacterium
CCGTTTAGTATGCGTCCGGACCATTTAATTTCGCCGTCATTATATACGGCCTTTACATTGTAGACCATTTCAGGCGTTACAGGATGACCGATATTGATATTCCAGCCGCCTCCGCTATAAAGGCTTTTTCGATATCCGAGAACTCTTTTACCGCCGGAATGCCCTTTAAAACAGCCCTCATCGACTAGGAAAACCACGGCATCGGGATGGTTTTCTTTTATAAAATCGAGTACTGTTTTTAATATTTCTTTCATCGGCGTATAACGTGCGACTGCAAGCTCAGGTATAGGCATAATTTATTATAGCACGTCATTCCGTTTTTTAGCGCATATGCCATAAAAACCCGATAGCAAAATTTTAAAACAATGCACTACCCCCTTACGACAAAAAAACGAATTTACGGATTGTGGTAAAATATAACGAATTTAATTACGGGGAAATTTGCATAAATGAAAGATACAAGTTTTCACTTTCTACCGACCATGATAGGCAGTATGCCTCATAAAGACGCAGCAGAAGCATGCTCTGTCATAGCGCGCTTTTTAAAGGATGTTCCCTGCTGGCCGCAGCTGCCGAACCGCTCTTCCAAAGAAGGTATGGCGGTACAAATCAGCGCCGGTTTTCCGGGCATAGTCGAAAAAGGCAACGACCTGTTAATAGACGGGGCAGCAGACCATAGAGGAGCTCTCGAACAGCTATATATAGCCTATCTTGAAAATGACCGTGATAAATTCCCGATTACGGAAGAATACGCCGCCGGTTTATATGAATTTTTAAAGCAGCCGGATTTATCCCCGCTTGCCGTAAAAGGGCAGTTGATCGGCCCGATAAGCTGGGGTTTGAGCGTTAAGGACAGCAGCGGCAAAGTAATTCTCTACGATGAGATACTTTCCGATGCCGCCGCCAAGCTGTTAAGGCTTAAGGCTGGTTGGCAGGAAAAGATACTGTCGCAGATTTCCGGAAATACCATCATTTTCATTGACGAACCGGCGATGACCTCGTATGGTTCGGCTTTCTTTTCGCTGCCGAAAGAGAGGATTGTTGCCCTGCTGCAGGAGGTTCTGGACGGAATCAGCGGACTGAAAGGGATTCACTGCTGCGGCAATACCGACTGGTCGCTTATTTTGAGCACAGGCATCGATATTCTCAACTTCGACGCCTACAACTTCGCCGAGAGCCTGACACTGTACCCCTCGGAAGTAAAGGCCTTTTTGGACAGAAACGGCGCTATCGCCTGGGGAATAATCCCGACGGACGAAACCAACATTCAAAAAGAAACCGTTGCCAGCCTGAAAGACCGCCTGGAAG
>CAZGVH010000177.1:0-2611 GCA_964528955.1 uncultured Dehalococcoidales bacterium
CTTCGTTTCCGGGATAGCGGTCAACAGCCTCGGGCATTGCCATCCGGTTGTTGTTAATGCCGTTACCGAACAGGTAAATACGCTTATACAGACATCCAACAATTATTATACTATTCCGCAGTTGAAACTGGCGGAGCTGCTGGTAAAAAACAGCTGTCTCGACAAGGTTTTTATTTGCAACAGCGGAACCGAAGCTACCGAGGGCGCCGTCAAACTGGCGCGCCGCTACGGGCACCTCCATTTAAAAGGAGCCTATGAAGTTATCACCGGCACCGGCTCGTTCCACGGCCGCACACTGGCGATGGTCTCGGCCAGCGGACAGACCAAGTTCCAGGAACCGTACATTCCGATTCCGTCCGGTTTTGTTAATGTCGAGTACAATAACATCGATGCCATAAAAGCGGCGACCAGCGATAAAACCTGTGCCGTCATGATGGAACCGATACAGGGTGAAAGCGGCGTCCATCTCCCGGATGACGACTATCTGAAAAAGGTCAGACAGTGGTGTGATGAAAAAGGCATACTGTTGATTCTGGATGAAATACAAACCGGTATCGGACGCACGGGAACACTTTTCGCTTATGAGCAGTACGGCGTAGAGCCGGATATTATGACTCTGGCAAAGGGACTAGCCGGTGGCTTCCCTATCGGGGCTATACTGGCAAAGAACAGCGCTTCTGTCTTTGCAGCGGGAGAACACGGCTCCACTTTCGGCGGCAATCCCCTGGCATGCGCAACCGGATACGCCGTTTTAAAAACCATCGTCGATAACGGTATTTCTCTCAATGCAAAGGTAACCGGTCAATATCTGACGAAGAAATTGAATGAATTGAAGCAGAAATACGGTATTATATCGGAAGTAAGGGGCAGAGGCCTCTTACAGGCAATAGAGTTTGAAGACAAAATAGCATTGCCGGTCTTGATGGGATGCCTCGAGAACGGCTTGCTGTTAAATAAAGTCGGCGACACCATTCTCAGGTTTATGCCGCCGCTTGTAATCGGACGTGACGACATCGATAAAGCCATTGATATTCTGGACCCAGTGCTTTCGTCTATGTGTAAAACCAATTAAATTTCAGGATTTTATATGTTATCTCAGGTGCGTAAATTACAAATAGGTGTTATTTTAGTAGTAGCCATATCGATGGTAATCGTCCTGTGCACGCCTTCGACGGTGGTTCCGGCGAAAGCCAGCGAGATGGGGAAAGATGAAATCCTGGCAATCGACGACTTTGCAGGGATTTCGCAGGATGTAATTGACGATGCCAGTCAGAGAGCCACCGTTTTATTCGAAGACAATGAAGAAAGACGGGAGGATTTTATCAGCCATGTACTGGCTTTATATCAAGAAGCGAAAGAGATAGACGTCTTGGTAATCGTCAATTCCGGGGGGTGGGGCTGGTCTGCTATAGCGGAATCCAACGAAAAGGAACTGGCGCCCGGAATCGACGGAGTACTTAAGGAACTAGGTAATTCAACGCTCTGGATAGACTATTTCAGGACAGATAAAAACTTTTACGGAGCTGTCGGCGAGTTTATGATGGCTATGAGCACCAATCCGGCAAGAGCGCAGGAACTGGCTGCCAGAACTGATTTTTTAACCGATAATCTGCCGAATTTAAAAGTAATACTGCTGGGTATAAGCAACGGCTGCACCATATGTTCGGGAGCCATGCCGATATTAGCAGAGAACGAACAGGTTTACAGCATCCAGCTGGGGCCGCCGGTATGGAATAACAACAGCCACCTTGAAAGAGTGCTGTTACTGAGGACAAACGGCACGATTCCGGATTCGTTCAGCCATGGCGACCTCGTAACAATTTTCAGGGCAAACCTTGAATCCGCATTCGGAATTTCTCAGGAGTACGAGGGTGATATCCTCTTATATATCGGCGCGCCCGGCCATGACTACAATTGGAAATATGATTGGCTGAAATTAGAAATCGGCAACTTTTTATCCGAGTATTTCAGTAAAAATTGATATATAATAACTACAACAGATTTTTGGAGGAAGGTTAATTATGGCAGAAAAACTGGTTCTGGCTTATAGCGGCGGTCTGGATACATCGGTCGCCGTAAGATGGCTGCATGAAAAATACGGGTACGATGTTATCGCCGTAACGATAGATGTCGGCAACGAAAAGGACTTTACGCTGATTAAAGACAAAGCGATTAAAGTGGGAGCAATCAAATCGCTGGTTATAGATGCAAAGTCGGAATTTGTGAACGATTACATCTTCCCTGCTTTGAAAGCAAATGCAATTTATGAAGAACATTATCCGCTGGCAACCGCGCTGGCGCGCCCCTTGATTGCCAGGATACTGGTAGATGTGGCACGTACCGAAGGAGCAAAAGCTATCGCGCATGGCTGCACGGGCAAGGGCAACGACCAGGTCAGGTTCGATGTCGGCATCAATTCGCTGGCACCCGACCTGAAGATAGTTGCCCCTGCACGCGAATGGGGAATGACCCGTGAAGAATTGATTCAATATGCGGGGAAATACGGCATTCCTCTGCCTATAACCTCCAAGAGCCCCTATTCGATAGATGAAAATTTGTGGGGCAAGAGCACCGAGTGCGGCGTCCTGGAAGACCCCTGGAACGAACCGCC
>CAZGVH010000178.1:0-2575 GCA_964528955.1 uncultured Dehalococcoidales bacterium
ATAAGCAGGATGAAGATATTACTCTGAATATATCAGCTTCAGCGGTTCTAACGGATGCACTGGCAGAAGTAAATGCTCTTTATACTGAAAAGAATTCAAACATTACTGTTGTAGAAAACTATACCAGTGCTGGTACAATCCAATCACAGATAGAAAACGGAGCGGATTGCGATGTTTTCTTTTCAGCTAATGTAAAGAATATGGATAATCTTCAGAATAAAGGATTGATATTAACTGAAACTAGAAAAAACATATTATCCAATTTGCTGGTGTTAATTGTTCCTTCCTCGAGTACAAAGGACATTTCAGATTTTAGTGGTCTTGCCAGTAGCGAAATTGCATCGATATCGATCGGAGACCCTTCTTCTGTATCAGCCGGAATATATGCGCAAAAGTTATTTGAACTTTTAGATATTTCAAATGAATTGGCGGATAAATTGATACTTGCCAGTAATGTAAGGGAAGTATTGACTTATGTAGAAACAGGCAATGTTGATGCCGGTTTGGTATTTTTATCCGACGCTCTAACTTCTAATAGCGTTAATGTTGTAGCTACCGCTCCCGACGAAATTAATTCGCAAATTGTGATGACGGCAGCGGTTATCAGTGCTTCGAAGAATATTGAAGCGGCCAAAGATTATATGGCTTTTCTATCCGGTACCGATGCAATGGCAATATTTGAAAAATATGGTTTCAGCCCTGCAGTTGAGTAACTGTAAATAAATAATATATTATAGGTGTCATGACAGAGTATTTAGAGCCGCTGTGGATATCATTAAGAACGGTTGCTGCAACGACAGTAATTACGTTTTTCATTGGTATCGCAGCGGCTCGCTGGATGGCCAGATATAACGGCAAGTTTAAAAGTATAATCGATGGTTTATTTGTTCTTCCGATGGTTTTACCTCCCACGGTGGTAGGTTATCTGCTTCTCCTCACGTTCGGTGTCAATGGTCCTCTCGGGAAAATACTCATGGCAATGGGTGAAAAAATCGTATTTTCCTGGGAAGCGACGGTTATTGCGGCTACGGTGATGGCTTTTCCCATTATGTACATGACGGCTCGCGGAGCTTTCGAACAGGTCGAGCCTAATATCGAAGCAGCGGCGCGTACACTCGGCGCCAGTGAATGGAGGGTCTTCTGGACGGTAACACTACCGATGGCGAAAGCGGGAGTAATGGCTGCCACCGTTCTGGCTTTTGCCCGTTCGCTGGGAGAGTTCGGCGCTACTTTGATGCTTGCCGGAAACATTGCGGGAAAAACCCAGACGATACCAATAGCTATTTATTTTGCTATACAGGGCGGTGATAACGAGAAGGCGATGATACTTTGTTTAATAGTACTGGCAATATCTTTCACCTCTCTGGCCGCTATTGCATATTGGAAGGGACTGGCTTCGAAATTCAAGCCGGTAAAGGTCAACTGATACCTGATTCAGCATTGGGGTTAATCAAGTTAGAAATGTTAAAAATTGAAGTAAAAAAAGTATTTCCCGGTTTCAAACTGGATGTAAAACTTTCCGCTGATAACGGAATACTGGCGATACTGGGGCCGTCGGGTTCCGGCAAAACCATGACATTACAGAGCGTTGCCGGGCTAATAAAACCCGATGAAGGTTTTGTTGAACTGAACGGTAGAGTTTTATTCGACTCCAGGAATAAAATCAACCTGCCGGTACAGCAGCGTAAAGTCGGCTTTGTTTTTCAACATTATGCCTTGTTTCCGCATCTTACGGTCAGGGATAATATCGCCTACGGCTTGCGGGGCCGAACCAAACCGGAAATAGACGCTCGGATTTCACAATTATTGTTCACTATGAATATCGAGGGTTTGGAGAACCGTTCCCCGAGGCAATTATCCGCCGGACAGCAGCAGAGAGTGGCTATTGCCCGTGCGCTTGCTCCCGAGCCGGAAGTATTGCTGCTTGACGAACCGTTTTCTGCGCTTGACCCGTTGCTGAAGGAAAGGCTGGAACTGGAGCTGCTGGATTTGCAGAAAATCTTCGGCGGCAGTATTCTTTTTGTAACTCATGACCTGAACGAAGGTTATAAGCTGGGTTCGACGGTAGCGGTTTATCACTCCGGGCGTATTATTCAACACGATAGTAAGCAGGCGGTTTTTTCCAGTCCCTGCAATCGCAACGTGGCGAAGATGACCGGAATGCGGAATCTTATCGAGGGAATTATCGCCGGAATAGACGGGGATAATGTAAATGTCAGTATCCCGACATGGGGATGCAACCTGAAAGTTATTACCGATAATGCGGGAAGTTTTTATATAAATCAGGAAATTATACTTGGCATACGTCCGGAATATATCCGGATAACCCGTGAACTAGAAGAGAATGTACTTCCCGGCAAGGTCATTCATAAGATGGATGGCATCGCCAGCAGCAACTATAGATTCCACATCAATTCCGACACCTCGGAAAAAAGATATCTGGAGGCGACCATATCCAAATCAGGTGTAGCCCCGATAACGGAAGGGCAGGATTGCTACCTTCACTTGCCGCCGGAATTGCTGGTCATTATTGCGGAATAATCCGCATAGAATCAGCTTTATTTAGCCTCAAACC
>CAZGVH010000179.1:0-2569 GCA_964528955.1 uncultured Dehalococcoidales bacterium
TCGTTTATATGGCTTCGGCCAGTGAGTTGATGCATATTGCCACCCTTGTACACGACGATGCTATCGATAAAGCCAACGTGCGACGCGGGCGTTCCACCATCAATAGCATTTGGGGAGTGGACAGGGCGATAATTTTCGGTGATTACCTGTTTGCCAAGGCGGCCAGCTTTGCCGTTTCCACCGGCAGCCTGCGTGTAGTCGGCTTCTTTGCTGAAACACTGGAGGCGATTTCTCACGGCGAACTGCGTCAGGGATTCAGTTCATACAAGCTTAATCAGACCTTCGATGAATACCTGGAGCGCATTACCGGCAAGACGGCAGCCCTGTTTGCCCTGGCTACAGAGGGTGGAGCGGTGTTGGGAGGGGCGTCTGAAGAGGGGATCAAGTCCTTAAGGGATTTCGGTATCAATCTCGGCATTTCATTCCAAATAGTAGACGACATTCTCGATTTCACCGCCAGCGAAAAGGAACTGGGCAAACCGGTAGCCTCCGACCTTATACAGGGTACGATGACTTTGCCTTCCATGATGCTTTTAGAACGATTCCCTGGCAACGACAACCCCGTAAGGCGTATATTCAACAACGAAGGGGACAGCAGGGAGAATGTTAAGGAAGCAATTAATATGCTTCATAATTCCAGCATAATCGGAGATTGCTATCAGAAGGCTTCGGAATACAGCGAAAAAGCGCGCCGCAATCTGGATGCGGTACCGGATACCAAAAACCGCCAGGCTCTGGTGGCTCTGGCCGATTTCGTGGTCAAGCGCAGTAAGTAAACCTACTTATCTTTTAATAGAATTTTCCCTCATCCGTCAGACCGGTGAATCGGTCTGCCACCTTCCCTCAAGGGAAGGCTTTTTTCCTATCGTTGCGAGGAGTCCCTCCACATTGTCATTCAGAAGTCACAGGGGGTGACTGAAGAATCTGGGGGGTAGGGAGAATCAGCACAAAGGCTACATCGGCATCAAGTGATAACACTTTATTAACCACCCCTCCCCGGATGCTTCATTCGTCCTTCACGAATTCAGCATGACAGATAAAATAAGATTTCCGCTCGTCCTGAGCTTGTCGAAGGAAACGGCGACGAATATCGAATTGCATTCAGATGCTTCGCTGCGCTCAGCATGATAGAATCGGGTAAAGCCGTGCACCCTTAAGTCCGTCTAAGGGCACGAACGGCTTCAGTAAAAAATCGCCCGTCTTTTTTACGAACGGGCGATTGTAAAGTCAGCTTTGTTTAATAATCTAAATTATTTCTTTGGTTTATAATCGAGGGTTGAGCCGTCGGTATAGGTTTCCTTCTTGGTGGTAGGGAGCTGTTCCTTGAATTTATCGATGGCGTACTGGCAGGCGGCGAAGCCTTCCTGCCTGTGTCCTGTCGATACTGCGATTACCACATTGTTATCGCCGACATTCAATTTTCCCACCCTGTGGACGATCGCCATATCGTTTACTGGCCATTTCTCCATAGCCCCGTCGACGATCTTCTGAAGCCGTGCTTCGGCAGTACCGTCGACATCTCCATATTCTACTGAAGTGACTTTTTTATCACAGGAGTTGTCCCTGATAAGCCCGATATAGGCGATGATGCCGCCGCTGGCATCGTTCCTGACACTGTTGATAACTTCTTCGATAGGTATAACGTTTTTCGTGATTTCTACCATTTAATAAGACACCTCTTTCGTTTAATTACTATGCTGTACCCGGCGCCTGTTTGGGCTGATTAATCAAATCCGGAATCTTGCTTTTCCTCGGTCGTTTGGCCGGAGGATTTTCAGGAATAGGGTCAGCTACAGGTTCGATAGCTGCGGGTTCCTGCAACTCGGCTTCCAGCTTATCCATGGGCTCGGTAAACAGTTTTTCCAGTTCATCCGGTTCTATGGTTTCCTTTGCCATCAGCCGCTGAGCAATATGCGTCAGCCTGTCCCTGTTATTAGCCAGTATTTCCCTGGCGGTATTGTAAGCCGTTTGTACTATATTATGGACTTCTTCATCGATGATATTGGCGATATCGTCGCCGTAATCCCTCTGCTCGGAAATCTCGCGTCCGAGGAAAACCATCTCGTGCTTGTTGCCGAAGGTACGCGTTCCCAGCTTATCGCTCATACCGTAATCGGTTACCATTTTATGCGCCAGGTCGGTAGCTCTTCGTATGTCATCCGATGCTCCAGTGCTGATTTCCCCGAAAACAAGTTCTTCGGCAATGCGTCCGCCGAGCAAAGTCGCCAGCATGTCTTTGAATTGAGAGCGGGTCAGGAGATAACGGTCTTCGGTAGGCAACTGCCTGGTATGACCGAGGCTCATGCCCCTTGCCACGATGGAGATTTTGTGAACCGGGTCGGCATTAGGCGACATCCTGGCAACCAGGGCGTGCCCTGCCTCGTGGTAGGCGGTAATCTCCTTTTCTTTCGGGCTGATTTTACGGCTTTTCATCTCAGGACCGGCAATAACACGGTCGATGGATTCTTCGAGTTCGGCCATGCTGATAGATTTTTTACTGCGCCTGGCAGCCAGAATTGCCGCTTCATTGACAAGGTTGGCAAGGTCGGCACCGGAAAAACCGACCGTC
>CAZGVH010000180.1:0-2567 GCA_964528955.1 uncultured Dehalococcoidales bacterium
GCTCCGGCCAGTCCAATCCTTCGTGCTGCATCAGTTCGTCGGCGTATCTGGTAATACGGAAAAACCACTGCTCGAGGTCTTTGCGAATAACCGGCTCGTCGCACCTTTCGCAGGTGCCGTTAGCCAGTACCTGCTCGTTGGCTAGAACCGTCTGGCATTTGGGGCACCAGTTGACGGGGGCTTTGTTGCGGTAAGCCAATCCGTGTTCATAGAGCTTCAAGAAAAACCACTGTGTCCACTTGTAATAATCCGGCTGGCAGGTGATAACTTCCCGGTTCCAATCGTAAATAGCGCCGATGGTTTTTAACTGCTTGCGCATATTTTCAACGTTTTTCATCGTCCACTTATACGGATGGATGCCGCGCTTGATGGCGGCGTTTTCAGCCGGCAACCCGAAGGCGTCGAAACCGACGGGATGCAATACATTAAAGCCCTGCATTCGCTTGAAACGGGCGTGCACGTCCGACGGCGCCATGGCATACCAGTGACCGATATGCAGGTCTCCCGAGGTGTAGGGGAACATGGTAAGCGCATACCACTTGGGCTTATCGCTATGTTCGCTTACCGTGTAGAGCTTGTCTGCCGCCCACCTGTTCTGCCATTTCTTTTCGATTTCAACCGGGTTGTAAGTGTTATCCATATTCAGTTTTCCTTTCAGGTTAGCTTTCATTGTAGCAACAAGCCCGTTTACTTTGCAATAGAGATGAATTCTCAAAGTATAACGATTTGCCACGACAATCATTTAACTGCTATTATGAGAAACGATGTTAAATCCAGTTTTCATAATAATCGGTATAAACGTAGCATTATTTATTGTTATTAGAATTGTGGTCGGAATCACCGGCTCTTATGATATTGTAAATTATCTTGCCTTGTATACACCGATGGATTGGTTCCTGCAGCGTCCATGGGGTTTAATTACCAGCATGTTCACTCATTATGATTTTACACATATCCTGTTTAATATGCTGACTCTATACTTCTTCGGCAGCTATTTATTAAAAATGTTAGGTACGAAGAAGTTTTTAATAATTTATTTTGGCGGCGGAGTATTGGGAGGTGTCTTCCTGGTGTTACTGGGTACATTAATGGGGGATTATTCTGCAGCTATCGGCGCCTCGGGCGCTATCTTTGCGCTGGGCGGCACACTGGCGTTTTTAATGCCGCAAATGAAGGTTTATATAATGTTTATCCCGATTCCTGTTCCTTTATGGATTGCCGTTATCGGCGGCGGTTTAATTATGTCTTTCCTTCCCGGTGTTGCCTGGGAAGCCCATCTGGGCGGCTTGGTCTTCGGACTGGCAGCCGGGTATATTATCAAGAGGCAGAGAAAACAGACTTATTACTATTAAAATTTAAATGCGGGTTTTTCGGGGGTGAAAGATGTTAGTAAAAAACCTTCGTAAACTATTCTCTGTAATCATTATCTGCGTTCTCATTTCCATTCCTGCCGGATGCGATAACGGTAATACCGCTGAACCAATCAAAGATAGGGAAACACTCTCACAGGTCTCCACGATCAATGCTTTGATGGAAGGCATTTACGACAGCGTTATTACAGTCGGAGACTTGCTTCAATACGGGGATTTCGGTATCGGCACTTTCGAAGGTCTTGATGGAGAGATGGTCGTACTCGACGGCAAGTGCTATCAAATAAAAAGCGACGGCATAGCTTATCTAAAAGAGGATAGCGTTGGAGTCCCCTTTGCCGATGTAACCTTTTTCGATAAGGATTACAAGGAAGCAGTTGCTTCGGGCGCTACCTTTGAACAACTTAAAGCACAGGTAGATGAGATAATCCCGACTGAAAACATCTTTTATGCCATTAAGATCGAAGGCATTTTCAGCTATATGCAGACCAGGAGCGTTGCCGGACAGGTAAAGCCTTATCCGCCGCTGACAGAGGTTACGGCAGACCAGGTTGTTTTCGATTTTAACAACGTCAAAGGCACGATAGTCGGTTTCTACTGCCCCGAGTATGTGGCAGGGGTGGGGGTTGCCGGATATCACCTGCACTTTTTAACCGATGAACTGGATGCCGGCGGGCATATTTTGAACTTTACCGTCGATGAAGCCACCATGTATATAGATTACACCAATGAATTCTTTCTGATTCTGCCGGGCGAGGGCAGCGATTTCTACAATACCGATTTTAGTCCCGACTATTCGGAAGAAATAGAAGAAGCGGAGAAATAAGATGTGCATTTTTTGCGGGGGTGCCTGCGGCGGAGTGGTCGATATAGCGTTGCCATCGATAGCTGCCGGGGCATCGCTGGTGTTTTTTAAGGTAAAAGCGGTTAAAGCTTCGAAAACGTCGCGCAAATCACCCAAACCTGAGGAAGAGAAGCAGCCGGATGAAACAGGGAATGGGGAAGGGTAGGAGTTTGGATAAAGTATTATTCAGGTGGCTTTTTCTGCTTAACCTCTTATCCAGAAGTTTATTTCCCCACCAATCAAGTTATATAATACATAAATTATGAACGACAATGCTCAATACTCTTTATTACAATTAGGCTGGGATTCATTTTTCGAAGAACAATTCGAACAGGTTAAAATTCCCGGCTTGA
>CAZGVH010000181.1:0-2528 GCA_964528955.1 uncultured Dehalococcoidales bacterium
CGATATCTTCTTCGAGCTTCTGATAACACTTGAACGAATCGTGCTCTTTTCCGGCTTGGCGGTGTTTTCTCCATCTCTCGCAAGTTTCGTTTTCACCACAATCCCAACAAAACTCGACACCTTTTTTCTTTACGGCACAGGTAATAAATGGACAGCCTAAAGCCATCCTGTCCGCGCTTTTGCAGCCTTTGCATTTACTGGAAGTATCGGTATGATACATGGGACACAGCCTGCATGAAAGCCCACAGATGCCTGTTTCAGGATAACTGATTTCCATAGAGATTATTATACAATATTGAATTTGTTGTTGGATGGTTGAGATAGGATTTTTGCTGCCTCTGTTTTATAATATCACTACAACAACATTGGTATATAGTACTATTGCGAATACGTTCCCTGGAATATATAATGGATATATTAAGCAATATGGGAGGAGAACTATGAAACGTTTATTGATTGCGTTAGCGCTGGTTGCAGTACTTTTTATGTTTACAACTTCCACGGTCAGTGCCGGTGGCGATAAAGTAAGGGGAGATAACGGTCAGGGCGGTGTCAATCAGGTTCAAATACAAGATCCTCCTCCATTCCAGCCATAGATTAATATATCGTACTATGTTCAAAGGTTAAGTCTGAGCAGCGGGTAGTAAATTATCCGCTGCTTCCTTTTTTAGCAATCTTTCAATTCCTGGCTAAAATTCGTGATGATCCCCAACAATCCTTATTGACAACACAACCGGCACAGAGTAGATTTATTAGAAATTCGCTTTTAAAGGAGCTTATGGTATGGAGACAACTGAAATATCGCCAAAATCGAGACTGGCCGTATCTTTGTTTGCATGGTTTCTGGGAACTTTCGGAGTTCACCGTTTCTATTTGGGTAAGATAGGAACGGGGCTATTGATGCTTTTTACTTTAGGTGGTCTTGGCATCTGGGCGCTGGTTGATTTTATCATGGCGGTTGCCGGTGTTATGAAGGATAAAGACGGCAAGTTGATCAAGAACTGGGAATAACCTTTAGTCATCTTTACATGACATATTAAATGAAAGCCGCTTTTCTTTAATCCCGATAAATAGGGATTCAGGACGAGCGGCTTCGAATTATCTCATAACGAGAAATATTAATTCCGAATCTTCTTGATATATAGCGGCAGATTATCTTTTCAAAAACAGGAAAACCGCTATTGCGGCGACTATTACAGCTACCAGGATATCGAGCACGCCGAATAAGATATCATCCATCTGGAAGCTGTTGACAGCGAAGAGCACACAGGCAACACAGTAAGTTACCGGAAGAAAAATATTGATTCTGTGTGTTTTTCTAATTAAAGTTTCGTATCCCTGGAACAACCAGCCTGCCAATGATAAAATTAATCCCGCGATATACATGGATTTTCCTCCTTCCATAGTGTAACTCGGGCTGATTATACCACTTGTTAGACAGATTTTCACCAGTTTTAGGATAAAAATAACAAAAATTAACGTAATTATGGTTATTATCTACCATTTTTATGCTACAATTCTCTGAGTATATTTTTCGATAAAAACAGGATAGCAACCGATGAGCAATCGTTTACTGGCTGGAGTGCAGACCCTATTCGAAAAGCAAAACTTTTCTAAACCGTCTGTTTGGGCTCTAATTGCCGCCAATATTTACCCGGTTATCGGAGTAATTTTTCTCCACTGGCAAACATTTCCGCTGTTGCTTTTCTTCTGGACGGAGAACCTGGTAATCGGTTTCTATACCGTTTTAAAGATGCTTGCGGCATCATCCGATAATGCCAAACCGGCAGCTAAAGTTGCTATGATACCTTTTTTCTGCATGCATTACGGACTCTTCACGCTGGTACACGGGATTTTTGTAGTCGCCATTTTCGGAACCGGATTCGCCGACAACAGTTCAATGGATTTCGGTTCGGTATGGCAGCAGGTAATCGACAACGGACTAATATGGGGGACGCTGATCTTAATGGTCAGCCACGGGTTATCGTTTTTCCAGAATTACATCGGTAAAAACGAATACCGTCAGGCAGCGTTGCAAACATTGATGTCTCAACCCTACGGGCGGGTCGTTATTTTACACGTTACTATCATAATCGGCGGTTTTTTGTCGATGATGCTGGGTTCTCCCGTAGCCGCTTTGCTGTTCCTGATTGTTTTAAAGGTTGCAATGGATATAACGACACATTTAAGGGAACACCGGAAATACAGAGAGCAGCCGCAAGGCCGAGTCAAGATTATTGCCGGCGGTGGTATAATAGGAAATTAAATTTATTGCGGAGGGTAATATGAATACAGCCCGAATAATCGCCCCGTTCGCTCTCAGCGCAGTTCTCTTCATCCTCGCCTATCTTTCCAGTTTAGACAATAACAGCGGATTTTTCCCGATAATGCTTTTCGGTATCGGTGTTTTACTGGCGATTGTCGGTATCGCCGCCATCTTTTCAAAGGGGAAAAGCGATTAATCGACTAAACTGGCATTAAATAGAGGAGAAAAGAATGTACCAAACCGGCAGCCAATTCGAGAAAAT
>CAZGVH010000182.1:0-2499 GCA_964528955.1 uncultured Dehalococcoidales bacterium
GGGTATAACATTTGCACCTGGAGCCGAAGCATCACATTTGCTTGTTTCTCCCCATCCCCCGGATTCTTCGTCCACCCCTTGTGGACTCAGAATGACATTTTTCTTCTATTTACCGAACCAGTCGAAATTTTCATACTCGATAACCGGAGCTTCTATCCAGTCCGTAATAGCTTTGATCTCTCCGCTCTGTACCTGAAATACTCTGAGTGACTTGGATAACCTGTTATCACCTTCGTCATAGTTTACCGGACCCTGTAAACCTTCGACATCATAATTTGCAAGCGCCTTGATACCGTGTTCTTCGATAGCTGCCCATGCTGCTGCATCGCCTTTTGCAAGCACATCATATCCAACAGCTTCGACAGCCAGCGATACGATTTTTGCCATGGTAAGGCTCTGACACCAGGAAGTGATATATTCCATATTCCCATAGTCCGAAGAATGATTCGCCTGGCAGTACTCCGTCATTTTCGCCATGCCGGGAACATTATCTCCCCAGCTGACGGTGGGGAACATTCCGTAAACACCCTCGCATTTATCGGCACCGGCAAGGTCTACCAGCGCCTTGGTCATGGCGGCATGTCCGCAAGCGATAACCATACCCGAGGCAGTCATTTCCAGTTCCATGGCGTTTTTAATTACGATAGAGCTCGGCTGCGGAGTACTGGCAATGTACAGGACATCCGGATTCATTGCTTTCAATTCAGTCAGGCTGGTAATTTCAGATGTCGTACTGGCGGTATGCTCCCTGACAACGATATCGATGCCCAGTTCTTCAGCCATAGCGGTTGCGCCGTCTTTTGCTCCGTAACCGGTGGAGTTATTGAGTATGTGCATCGCCATCAACGGTCTGCCTTCCCCGTGCCACAGGTTTTCGAGGAAATAATTAGCGAAGACCACCCAGTCATCGCCGTAATCCGGCATTTGACCATAGATATGCTGCGGCGGACGGTAGATTACAGGCGCACCGTATGCCGCAAGCCCTGGGAAACCGTTCTGGTTGGCTACGGTCATACCTGCTGTCATCTCGTAGGAAGAAGAGCAACCAAACATTACACAGCCGTCATCCATAAATTTATTGACATTACTGACCATGGTGGCTGCATTATAATTACTATCTAACCATACTAATTCAAGCTCATAACCTCCGACACCGCCGAGCACTTCATTAACATACTTGATGGCATCTTTATTGCCATGCTCAAGCACTTTACCTTTTTCAGCTGCTACACCTGTGCTCGGAGTGGCAATTCCGATTTTTATGGTGCCACCTTTTGAGCTACAGGCAGTCGTCAGCAAAGGGAGTCCGCCCATAAACAAGAATAAGGACGCCGCCCCCGTACCGACAATAAAATTTCTTCTCGAAATTCCGCGTGATTCTTTATTTCCCATTGTAAGCTTCCTCCCTTTTTTTATTTTATTTATATTTACTAATAAGAAAACGGCCAGATACGGTAAGAGGTCTTAAACAGTTGCCACCTGTGTGCCAGTCCCCTGGGTTCGAGTATCAGGAATAAAATGATTACGATGCCGAAAATCATCGGTTTTAAACCGGATGCCCATCCTGAAGTAAACAGGGTAATATGTGATTCAAGGAAGGGTACTATCTGCAACGACAATATGCTATCCAGCAGGCGAATCAAGATGACGCCGAATATAGGTCCGACCGAAGTGCCCAATCCGCCGATTATTATCATACCGACATATAGTATAGATTCCTTGAAATCGAAGAATTCAGGATTCAAGAACCCGTAATAGCAGTGCGCCAGTAGCGAACCGGCAATTCCGGCAAAGAAACAGCCGATGAAGAATGCCAGCAGCTTGTAACGAAACAGGTTGATCCCCATTACCTGTGCCGCCAGGTCGTTATCCCTGATGGCTACAAAAGCCCTGCCGGGACGTGTTCTTGCCAGGTTCTTGGCGAAGAATATCACCAGTATGGCAATTACCAGTATCAGGTAATATTTGCTGGTCTGGCTGGTGAAAGTGTACCCGAATATCTCGGCTGACGGAACGCTCAAACCGATGTTGCCGCCGGTTACGTCTGTCCAGTTTTTGATAACCCACATAATAATGAACTGCGCTGCAATGGTGCTTATAGCCAGGTAAAAGCCCTTGACGCGAAGCGAGGGCAAGCCGAATAACATGCCGATTAATCCGGCCATCAATCCGCCGCAGATCATTGCCAGCAGGAACGGTACTCCCAGTTGTCCGGTCAGTATTGCCGACGTATAAGCGCCGACAGCGATAAAACCGGCGTGCCCGATTGACAGCTGTCCGCAATAACCGGTGAGTATATTCAAACCGGTAGCGGCTATAATCGTTATGGTGATTATATTGCAGACGCTCAGCCAGTAATTACTCAAAAACGACGGCAGCACCATCAGTAAAACAAGCAATAGCCCCAGTAACACCCATTGTGTTTTGGTGCGGAATATCGCCATATCCTGGGCATAACTGTAATTTCTTACTCCGGCAGGTAAAAACACTTCTATATCC